>JAEVZN010000494.1 GCA_023392205.1 Pseudomonadota bacterium | reverse complement strand
TTGGAGGACAGATCGAACAACTTGCGCGACACGGCATTGCCCGCCGAGACCAACACGACGATCACGACCAGCCACGACACCCATTTGCCGAGATGCGAATTGAGCGCGTCGATGGCCCGGCTGATGGCGAGCAGAGCCTGCACGGTGATGACGTCCCCCCGGATCGAACAGCGCGTCGCGCTTCTGGCGTCCGGCCTGCGTGCCGGCCGCTCATGCTATCCGGAACAGGGCGGCACCGGTCAATGGAAACTTGGGAAACTCGGGAATCTCGAAAGATTCGAAAACCTGGTCGGATCAGGCGGGCGGCAGCGCACGGTCGGCGATTTCGCGCCGTGTGACGGCCTCGCGATGCAGCGCATAGAGGCCGCTCAGCGCGATCAACGCCGCGCCAAACAGCGACCAGCCGTCCGGGGTTTCGTCGAAGGCGACGTAACCGCTGATCCCCATCCAGAGCAGCAGCGTATAGCGGAACGGCGCCACTACCGGGATATCCACGCCGCGGAACGCGATGACCGCAAGATAGGTTCCCACGCCCAGAAACATCGCGGCAATCGTGATGCCGATCCAATGCGTACTCGTCGGTGCGGTCCAGGTTTCGACGGTACCGATCATGGCCCCGACGATGGTCACAGCCAGCGCGCCGTAAACGCTGACTGCGAGAGAAGGGATGGCCGCGTCGATACGGCGGGTTGCCAGGTCGCGGCCGGCGGACAGGAACGCGGCACCCAATGCCACCAGCGCCCAGGCGTCGAACGATCCGGCGCTCGGCTTGACGATGAACAAGGTGCCGATCAATCCGACCAAAATTGCGCACCAGCGCCGCCAGCCGACGGGATTGCCAAGCAGGATGGCCGCCATCGCGGTCAGGATCAGCGGCGAGGTCAGCACCATCGCCGATAATTCCGCGATATTCATGTTCACCAGCGCCGCGATGAAGCAGGCGGTGCCGGCTGCGTCGAAAAATGCGCGCCACATCACGTCGCGCTGGAAGGCCGGTTTCAGCGATCGGATGCCCCCGCTGATCCAGAGCGCGACGAGCAGCACAAGTACCGACAGGATACCGCGCAGGAAGATCACTTCGCCGAAGGGAAGATCGCGTGCCACAAGCTTCACGAATGTATCGTTCGTGGCATAGGCCGCCATCGCAAAGGTCAGGGCGACCATCCCGCGGCGATTGGCGGCGACGCTTGCAGTCACGGCTTTCGGTCCTGAAGGTGAGGAGACGGCTAGCCGCCGGTGACGCTCATATGGCGCGGCAGAGCCGGGCGCTTGTGCCTGCGGTCGATGACGAAGTCATGGCCTTTCGGCTTGCGTGCGATGGCGGATTCGATGGCGGCGTGCAGCAAATCGTCGGATTCCGATTGCCGGAGCGGATTGCGCAGGTCGGCGGCGTCTTCCTGTCCGAGGCACATGAACAGCGTTCCGGTGCAGGTGAGCCGCACGCGATTGCAGGACTCGCAGAAATTATGCGTCAGCGGCGTGATGAAGCCGAGCCGGCCGCCGGTTTCCGCCACGCGGACATAGCGGGCGGGACCGCCGGTGCGGTAATCGATATCCTCGAGCGTGAAGCGCTCGGCCAACCGCGCGCGCACCATCGACAGCGGCAGATATTGATCGAGCCGCGCCTCGCCGACTTCGCCGAGTGGCATCACCTCGATCAGCGTGAGATCCATGCCGCGGCCATGCGCCCAATCCATCAGGGATGCGATTTCGTCCTCGTTCACGCCCTTCAGCGCGACGGCATTGATCTTGACCTTAAGGCCCGCCGCCAGCGCGGCATCGATGCCGGCATGGACGCGATCAATGTCGCCCCAGCGCGTGACCGCGCGAAACTTGTCGGCATCCAGGGTGTCGATGGACACATTGATGCGTTCGACACCGCAATCGCGCAGCTGCGCCGCGTATTTCGCGAGCTGCGATCCGTTGGTGGTCAGCGTCAATTCGTCCAGCGCGCCGGACCGCAGGTGGCGCGAGAGAGACTCAAAAAGCGTCATGATTCCGCGCCGCACCAAAGGCTCGCCGCCGGTGAGCCGCAATTTGCGCACACCGCGTGACACGAAGGCGCTGCACACGCGGTCGAGTTCCTCAAGGCTGAGCAGATCGGCCTTGGGCAGAAAGGCCATGTCCTCGGACATGCAATAGACGCAGCGGAAGTCGCAGCGATCTGTCACCGAGACGCGCAGATAGGAGATCGCCCGCGCGAATGGGTCGACCAGCGGCGCGCGCGGGGCGTCGAATGCGGGCAGGGTGATCGGTTCGGTTCCGGCAGCCATGGACGTATATATAGGGCCTTCCGGTCGGCGGCGAAAGCACCGGTGGCGGTCGCGGGCCAGGCAGGGTAGGGAAGGCAGCATGACCGCTCCCAACGCCGATACCGGTATCTGGCCAACCGAATTGCGGCTCGCCAAGGACCGCAAGAGCCTCGCCATTCTCTTCGAAAATGGCGAGCAATTCATGCTGCCGGCTGAATATCTGCGGGTGAAAAGTCCAAGCGCGGAAGTGCAGGGACATTCGCCGGAGGAACGCAAGACGGTGCCCGGCAAGCGCGATGTGATGATCCTGGAGATCCGGACGGTCGGCAATTACGCCGTGCGGCTTGTCTTCGACGACATGCATTCCAGCGGCATCTACAGCTGGGATTATTTTGCAGAACTCGGCCGCCGTCACGACGAATTCTGGCAGGATTACCTCGACGAACTCGCGACCAAAGGCCTGTCACGCGACCCCGTCGGCCGCCGCTGAACGCTGCGCGCACCCTTCAGGGAACGCGCAGCACAGCCCGGAACGAGACTGCCTTAGCGGGTCACGATCACTTTGGCGCCGACCTTCACGCGCTCGTACAAGTCTATCACGTCGGCATTGGTGAGGCGGATGCAGCCGGAGGAATCGGCTTCGCCGACGGAATCCGGATCATGCGTCCCGTGAATGCGATACAGCGTCGATCCGATGTAAAGCGCACGCGCGCCGAGCGGATTGCCTGGGCCTCCCTTCATGACACGCGGCAGATCGGGCTGACGCTGCAGCATCGCCGCCGGAGGCCGCCAATCGGGCCACTCGCGCTTGGCGCTGACGCGGTGAATGCCGGTCCAGGTGAAGCCCTCGCGGCCGACACCCACGCCGTACCGCACGGCCTGGCCATTGCCGAGGACGTAATAGAGTTTGCGATCATTGGTGAAGACGATCACCGTCCCGGGCGCTTCCTTGGTCTCGAACGGCACCGTTTGCCGGCGCAGGGCGAGAATATCGAAGATCCCGCGTGATTTGGCGTTCTGCGGCGCACCGCCGGATATCCGGCCATCCGGATCGAAGATCGCATTGGCTGCCGCCGGCGGAGCGGACATGAATGCAATTGCAACCAGCAGACCTGCGACCCCCGCAACGGAAATTCCGATCCTCATGCCGCCCTCTGCTTTACGACTCTGTCTGCGTGAAATTTTGAGCCGTAACGCCTTTCGATCCAAGCGCGCACCATGTCACATCGGCCGGACTCTGAGGCCGTGTTGCGTGTGGGCCACACACTCTCGCGGCGGTCAGCCTACGGGTGCGTAAAATGTGCCCTCGACCTCAAAGATGTCGTCCTGGTTGAGGCGGGCGACCTCCAATATGGTCCGCGGCGGATAGGGGCCACCGGCCCACAATTTTTCCTGCACGGCATTCACCAGCGGGCGGTGCGCGGCCATGTCCGTCACATAGACCACAAGCCGCACGGCGTCGCGCAGCGTCGCCCCCTCGGATTGCGCGATCGTCTGCATGTTGATGAAGCCCTGGCGGATGCGGGCCGCGTCGCCCTCCACGAGGCGGTTTGTGGCCGGGTCGATCCCGCGCATGCCGGCAACGAAAACGAAGTCCCCGGCGCGGGTGGCAAGGCTCCAAGTCCCGGTCGGCGTGATAGCCCCCGCGGGCGTTAGAATCCGTACACGCCCTGACGTTGCATTCGTCATTTCACCGACCCTCCCGGATGAATTCGCATCGTGACTTAAAGCCTGCGGACGCGTCCGTCGCAACGCGGTGTGAGACCTGATGCCGCGGCGCGCTGTTAACCTCTGCCTGACATTTCATCATCTGGGAATCGCCCTGCGGCGATCGTGCCGCACCGCAGAGTTTCGCAAGGGGCTCGCACCGCAGCGCGCGTCATGCTTTTATGGGATTCGACGACCGCCCGTTGAGAAGCGGCGGAGTTTTGGAGAGGAAGTATACGCATGAAAACAAGATCATGGATGCTGGCCGCGCTGGCCCTGACAATAGGTGCGGCGGGGCTCACGTCCACGGCCACCGCGCAAACCGAGACCATCCGTCTGACCATCGCATCGAGCCATCCGCCTGTGATCCCGTGGGTCGCGGCGATGCGCAATACCGTGGTCCAGAAGGCCAACAAGGCGCTGGAAGCCAAGGGCTCGAAATATCGCATAGAATGGAACGAGGCCTATGGCGGCGTCCTGTTCAATTTCGAGAACACCATCGAGGCGGTGGAGCAGGGCATCACCGATTTCGCATGGGTGGGCACCTTGTGGGAGCCTGCCAAGATGCCGTTGCACAATATCGGCTTCGTGACGCCATTCGCCAATGACGATCCGAATGTCATCGTCAAGGTGATGGACGAGATGTCGACCAAGAATCCCGCCTTCATCAAGGAATGGGAGAGCAACAACGCGGTCTTTTTCTCGACCACGACGTCGGACAGCTATCAGCTCTTTACCAAATTCCCGGTCCGCACGCTGGCCGATCTGAAGGGCAAGAAGCTTCTGGCCGCGGGCGCCGTGGGTGCCTGGGCTGAGGGGCTCGGCGCAACCTTCGTGAATGCCGGCATCCCGACCTTCTACAACGCCCTGCAGACCGGCGTTGGCGATGGCGTGATCCTCATTCCGTCAGGCGCAATCCCGATCAAGCTGCACGAGGTCGCCCCGCATGTGACCATCGTCAATATGGGGGCGGTCGCGTTTGGGGGCTTCGCCGTCAACAAGCAGAAGTGGGAGAGCTTGCCGCAGGAAGTGCGCGACGTCCTGCGTCCGATCGCTATGGAATATGCGGCCGAGAATGTCCGCATCGTTCAGGAACGCGAGAAGGCGGGCATGGAGCGCATCAAGAAGGAAGGCGCGAAGATTTACGTGCTGCCCGAGGACGAGCGCAAGCGCTGGGCCGAGGCGATGCCCAATCTCGCCAAGACCTGGGTCGAGGACAATGAAAAGAAGGGCGTGCCCGCGCGGGCGATCATGAAGGAATACATGGACGCCCTGCGCAAGGCCGGCGCGAAGCCCTTGCGCGACTGGGACGCCGGGCTGTAACCCGAGGTCTTCAGGATCACGGCAGGCTTCCTGAAGCCTGCGATTCGATACGGGCGCCGCGGGGTGGCGGCGGCCGCCTGAATTGGG
>JAEVZN010000425.1 GCA_023392205.1 Pseudomonadota bacterium | reverse complement strand
GTGTTCCGGTTGCGCCGCAAATCCAGCCGACCGAGCACGAGGGGGAGGGGATGACGGCCGGCTGTGGTCACAATGCCGCAAGTCGGCATTCGTTCCGCCTTAACGGGTGCATGGAGCGCAATAACCTCGTAACAAGATCGCTGAAATCGCGGGCGATGGACCGGAAACCTTGCGCCTGCGACGCACTTGTCATGTACGTTGAACACGTCGAATACGCGCCGAAATTGCCATTTCGAGCCGGTTCAGCCTCATTTTTCGCAGGACGATCCAAATGTAATGGGGCCATTGGTCTCAGAAAGTGCTGAACAGGTTCCGCCGGTGACGAATTCAAACCAGACGAACGATACGACCGCCGCGGGCAGGTCCGAGTCCGACCTGGACGCTGATAGCGCGCGAGAGGCCCTGTTGGCCGAACGCGCGGCCCATGCCGAAACGCAGCGCAAACTCGATGCGACGCTCGAGGCGCTGACCACCAAGACCACTGAATGCGAGGAGATGGCGGCGCGTTTCGAGACGGCCTTGCGCGGAGCACAAGTGCATGTCTTCGCGCAGGATCGTGACCTTCGTTATACATGGATTTCCAGTCCCGGCGACGGGGCGACACAATCCATGCTTGGCCATACCGACGATGAAATCTGGTCTTCGCCCGAGCAGGAAGCGCTGATCGCCATCAAGCGGGAGGTGCTGGCCACTGGCAAGCCCGCCGATTGCGAGGTCTCGACCATCACCCCGGAGCGCCGCGCGCTCTTCGCCCTGCATATCAATCCGGTCTTTGCGGCCGACCAGAGCGTCGAAGGGATTATCTGCGCGGCGATCGATATCAGCCGCATTCGCTCGCTGGAAAGCGAACAGCGGCGGCTCTCCGAGGAACTGGGTACATCCGCGCAGCGCTATGAGGTCGCCCTGCGCGGCTCCAACATCGCGGTGTTCACGCAGGACACCGATCTCCGTTACACCTCCCTCAGCAAGACGTTGTTTGGCGAACCGCCTGAGCGGATTCTCGGCTGCACCGATCAGGACCTGTTGCCGTCGGACGCCGCGCAGGCGGCTGTGGCTCTTAAGCGTGACGCACTGAATCTTGGCGAACCCCGCAATGCGGAATTGCGCGTGGAACGGGGCGGCAATGCCTTCTGGTATGACCTGCATATCGAGCCGATGCGTGATGTCTCGGGCAACCTGATCGGTGTCACCGGCGCCGCCATCGACATTACCGAACGCAAGGAAGGCGAGGCGCATCTGCGACTGTTGATGCGCGAGCTGACGCATCGCTCGAAAAATCTGCTGGCGGTCATCGTCGCCATGGCGCGGCAGACCGCACGTCACAGCGGCAATATACAGGCATTCCTCGAACGCTTCAGCGCGCGCGTGCAGGCACTGGCGCGGTCACACGATCTTCTGGTCGCGGAAAGCTGGCACGGTGCATCGCTGCACGATCTCGTTCGCTCGCAATTATCCCAATATATCGATCGCGAGCCCGACCGGTTTTCGATTGAGGGACCGGACATACAGCTTCGCCCGGAAGCGGCGCAGAGCATCGGTCTGGCCTTGCACGAACTTGCGACCAATGCCGCCAAGCATGGGGCAATGTCGAAAGCGTCCGGGCATGTAGCCATCACGTGGGAACCCGAGCGCGCCGATGGCGGGATTGTTCTGGTCTGGCGTGAAAGCGGCGGCCCGAAAGTGTCTCAGCCCAAGCGCCGGGGGTTCGGCAGCACCGTGATCGAGCACAATCTGGCCCGGGCGCTGGATGCCGATGTCGATCTGGATTTCGCAGCCGAGGGACTGACCTGCCGGGTGGTGGTGCCGCAGGCCCAGATCGCGCCGCGGCCACAATAGGCGCTTTCGCTGCACATTTCCGGGTGCCTGAATTTATGGCAGATTTCCTGCTTCTCAAGAAAGGGTGAAGCGGGAACGCCTGCGCCGAAACGGCGTTGTTCGAGGGACTGACTGACAGGGATGCTTTTGCGTGAGCGCATGGCATTCACCGCATGGCAACACAACCCAGAGAACGACGATGTGGCGCGAAACCAAATGCGCGGCGGGCGGGATCCTTTTGGCCTGCGCGGCGGCATACGGTGTATCGGCGTTAGGCCATCAGCCGCGCGATGCAGCTTTGGATCTCTCCTGGATTTACGGAAAATCGAGTTCGAAGAGCGACCGGCTGCCGCTGTCCAGCGCTCCGGCCGGGCACGACGCGATGGCCTTCAATGTGCCGGCAGCGGCCACCACTGTGGCAGTACGCATGCAGCGTGACAAATGGATTGCCGATCGCGGTCTCTGGGATCACGGCACGTTGCCTGACACGGATTCGATGATCATTGAGGATGGCGTCGATGCCGGCGTGATCGGAGCGGTGGAATTCGCCCCGCCGCGAATTGAGGAAAGCGCATTGGACTTGCCGATACTGGATTCGCCGGATGCGGGCCGGGCAGTACCGCGTAATCCTGTACGTGACGTTTCGGAGAATGAACTGCGCGAGGAAGATGCCGTGCGGGCGCGAAACCTGCCGGAAGGATGTGAGCCTTCCTTCAGCCCGGTTACCGTCCCGGCTCTGGCGCATGTCGCGGCGCGCTGCATGTCCTGAGATTTTCCAGTATCAGAACGCCGTCCGCAGACGATGGTCGTACGAAACAAGGGCTGGATCGCCGATCCAGCCCTTATGCACAGAAACAGCTGCGCGCGTCAGATGCGCCCGAGCAGCACGAGAATGAGCACGACCACCAGCACCAAGCCAACGATACCCGACGGGCCATAACCCCAGCCGCGGCTATATCCCCAGTTCGGAATTGCACCGATCAGGATCAGAATAAGAATGATGATTAGGATGGTACCGAGTGTCATGGCGGACTCCAGATGTGTTCAATGGCTGCGGCCGGAATGCGTTTGCTGACAGCCCGCTCGTTGTCGCCGCCGCGGCCACAATCGCGATGGCATGATTTAGGCGTCGCGTCCCAACGCTGAAAGTTCCCTTTGGTTCCGGAAGGTGTCACGGAACCGGGACATGTTCGCCATTGTTGCGTCCATTCGCGGTCATGATCTTATGGCCGCGAGAGGCCATGATGCGAAGCACACATGCGAGACACCCGCTGAGATTTGACAGGACATTCATGCGCGCGATCACCATCCGGCCGGGCCACAAGAACGCGATCGGCCTTGACGATATGCCAGAGCCGCCATTGTCAGATGGACCGATCCTCGTACGTACGTTGACGCTCGGCATTTGCGGCACCGATCACGAGATCATCGAAGGATTATACGGGTCCGCACCGGCCGGCGCAGACCGGCTTGTGCTCGGTCATGAATCGCTGGGTGTCGTCGAGGACGCGCCCGACGGTTGCGGATTTGCACGCGGGGATCTCATCGCCGGGATCGTGCGACGGCCCGATCCGGTGCCCTGCGCATCCTGCGCCGCGGGTGAGTGGGACATGTGCCGCAATGGAGGCTTCACGGAGCGCGGCATCAAGGAGCGGCATGGCTTCGGTTCGGAATTTTTCAGGATCGAGCCCGATTTTGCGGTGAAGGTCGATCCGCAACTGCGCGGAGCGGGCGTATTGATGGAGCCTGCCAGCATTGTCGCCAAAGCCTGGGATCATATCGAGCGGATTGGCAGACGCTCCCAGGCCTGGACACCGGCAAGCGCGCTGGTGACCGGCGCCGGACCGATCGGGTTGCTCGCCGCCATGATGGCGCGGCAGCGCGGACTGGTCACGCATGTGCTCGACCGAAATACCGCCGGGCCGAAACCGCTGCTGATCGGCGAACTTGGTGCGGTGCATCATGCAGATGCTGGCGAACTGGACGGGATGCATTTTGACGTGGTGCTGGAATGCACGGCCGCCACGCCGTTGATTGTCGAGGCGATGCGGCGATGTGCGCCGTCAGGCATCGTCTGTCTGCTCGGTGTCTCGTCGCCGGGCAGCAATGTGGAATTCGATATCGGCGGGTTCAACCGCAAGCTGGTGCTGAACAACGAGGTGGTGTTCGGTGCGGTCAATGCGAACCGGCTGCACTATAAACAGGCTGCCGATTCATTGCAGCACGCGCAACGTGACTGGCTCGATCGCCTTATCACACGCCGCGTGCCGCTCGCTCGATGGCAGGATGCTTTCAAATCCCGTCCGGGAGATATCAAGGTGGTACTGGAATTCTCGGAGATGCCGTCGGCTTAGAAGACGTACAGCATCAATCCGAAAATCACGACAACGGCCGCGATGCTGACGATCATGACCATCAGAACCGGCCGGTCCAGAAAGCCTTGCCGGGCTTCCACCGGGGTCAGCTTTTCCTGATGCTCGTTGGGTCGCGCCATTAAAAACTCCGATGTCACTTGTTTTCGTTGTCATCTCAATAACGCGGGTACAGCGGAACCGGTTCCATGTCCCAAACTGGCCCGGAACTGCTATAAGCGCGCGCCGGGCTGGATTCGGCGGCTGTGGGAGACTGCGAGCTCATGACTTCGACCCTTATTGTTCTTGCGATCATTGCCGGACTGATTTTCTGGGGAATATCGATCTACAACGGGCTCGTGGCGATGCGGCAGCGCGTCAGCCAGTCCTTTGCCGATATCGACGTCCAATTGAAGCAGCGGCACGATCTCGTGCCCAACTTGGTCGAGACCGTGAAGGGCTATGCAACGCATGAGCGCGAGACCCTCGATGCCGTGGTGAAAGCGCGCAATGCGGCCATTGCCGCGCAGGGACCGGCCGCACAGGCCGCGGCCGAAAACATGCTGACCGGCGCGCTGCGCCAGCTTTT
>JAEVZN010000383.1 GCA_023392205.1 Pseudomonadota bacterium | reverse complement strand
AATGGCACTGGGTCAAGGGCCATGCCGGGCATGAACTGAACGAGCGCGCCGATGTCCTGGCGCGCTCGGCCATTGCGGAATTGCGAAGCGCCGGCAGCGCCCGCTGATCCTGTCGAGGCTGCGACTTAGAGCCGTTCCGGCTTTGATGGAATCAAAGCCGGGGCTCTAGCTTCTTGCATTGACGCGTTTTCTTGACGCGAACCGGTATCCACTTCGCTCGAAAACGCTCTACAGCGACTTCAGGAGCGACTCGGCGCTCGAGACATCGGCCTTGCCAGGGGCATCCTCGATCGACAGCGACTTCACGACGCCATTGTCGACCACCATGCAATAGCGCTTGGAGCGGATGCCAAGCCCGCCGCCCGAGGCATCGAGATCGAGGCCGGTAGCCTTGGCAAAATCGGCGCTGCCATCCGCCAGAAATTCGATGTCGTCGGAGCCGGCTGCTTTCTTCCAGGCATCCATCACGAAAGGATCATTGACGGCGGTGACGGCGATGGCGTCGATGCCCTTGGCGCGGATCGCCGCGGCATTGGTCACAAAGCCCGGCAGATGATTCTTCGTGCAGGTCGGCGTGAAGGCACCCGGCACGGCAAACAGCACAACCTTCTTGCCTTTGAAAACTTCGTCGGTAGTCCTGGGCTTCGGACCTTCCGCCGTCATCACACGGAAGGTGGTGTTGGGCAATGTGTCGCCGACCTGAATGGCCATGTGATCTCTCTCCGCTTGCGGGGGTTATTTCGGCACGACGGCCGCTTGGTGAAGTGCGCGGCAAAATAGGCGCAGGAGAGGCTTTAGTCGAGGCGGAAGGTCGTCTCTATGGCATCGCCCCCGGCCACTGCGGTGATCCGCAGGTCCGCGCCCTTGGCCGACTTGCCGGGCGGCAGTCCATCGAGCGCAAAGACGAAGCGCTGGTATCCGGACGGCGCGCCTTCGGCCCTGTCCGGCACGGGCAGGGCCCAGCCGGCATCCGGACCTTCCGCAAACACGTCGATCTCGCGGCCGGCGGGGGCTGCGACATCCACGCTGACACGGGGCGGGTTTGCCGCTGTGTCGTGCTTGATGGCCTTGACTGCGAACGGTCCAGCCGCGCCCAGCAGCAGCTTTTTCGGCACCAACTTCTCCGCCGCCGCGATGGCGGCGTGATCCGCGCCCTTGCCGGGCTTCAGGACCAGCTCCGCGCGCCCCTGCACCGGGATGCATAACCGCTCGCAGATGGCGTAATCGAGATGCAGCCGCAATGTCACCGGCCTGGCCGGATCGGCGGGGACGACCCGCAGCGGGAACACCACGTCGGTCTTGTAGCCGATGGTGGTGCCCTCGCTGTCCACCAGCCGCTTCGGTGCGGGCCAGGCCACCGTCACAGCCTTCACATTGTCGGATTTCGCGAAATCGAATTGCGGCGGTACGCCGGCATCGCCCGGATAGCGCCAATAGGTCTTCCATCCCGGTGCTAGCTTGATCTCGACGCCGGCCCGCAGCAGCGGGCCATTGGCCGTATCCTCGCTGTCACCCGCGATCAGCCGGACAGCCGAATGCTTGTCACCGTCCCACGCTGCCGCATGACCGGAAAAAATGCCGGTCCCGGCCAGCGCGGCAATCAGAATTGTGGCGGAAACTGTGTGGAGGTGGCTGCGTTGCATGAGCATCGTGTAAAACAGCACTGGAAAAATGCCACTGAATTCAGCGTGAAATGAAGCGAAACTCCTCTTTCAATTTCCGGCGCGAAGCGGGTAGGCTTGGTTCATGAAAGTTCCGAAAACCGGTCAGGCAAAGGACACGGCGCGCGGCTATCTGGACGGCCAGATGCTGATCGCGACGCCGTCGATGAACGATGACCGCTTCGCCAAGAGCCTGATCTATGTATGCGCGCATTCGCCCGAAGGCGCGATGGGCATCGTGGTCAACCAGCCCGCGAACAACATCAAGTTTCCGGAGCTGCTCGTGCAGCTCAATGTCGTGTCCGACAACGACACCATCGATGTGTCGCATCTGCAGGACGACGTAATGGTGATGAAGGGCGGTCCGGTCGAAACCGGGCGCGGCTTCGTTCTGCATTCGGCAGATTTCTTCATCGAAAATTCGACGCTGCCTATCGACGACGGCATCTGCCTGACCGCGACCATCGATATCCTCAAGGCGATCGCGACCGGCAGCGGACCGTCGAATGCGATCCTTGCGCTCGGCTATGCCGGATGGGCGCCGGGACAGCTTGAGACCGAAATCCAGAATAACGGCTGGCTGAATTGCCCGGCCGATCGCGATCTGATTTTCGGTGAGCCGCAGCAGAAATACGAGCGCGCGATGCGCAAGCTCGGCATCGCGCCCGGTATGCTGTCGAGCGAAGCCGGCCACGCATAGAGCGTTTTCGAGCGAAGTGGATACCGGTTCGCGTTAAGAAAACGCGTCAAGACAAGAATCCGGAGATCGACTGGCGGTGTCGCAGACCGACCGCAAAGCCTCGCAGCCTGCAGCGCGGCTGCTATCGCGCCATCTCCATCTTCTCGGGCGAGAGCATCCGCGTTGCAGCCTCGGCCGTCATCGGCTGACCGAAGACGAAGCCCTGCGCGTATTCGCAGCCCATGTGATAGAGCTCAACCGCATCGGAATCGGTTTCCGCACCTTCCGCCACCGTCTCCATGCCGAGATCGTGCGCGAGCGCGATGATCGAGCGCAGGATCACCGGCCGGGTGCCTTTCGAACTCATTCGCACGAAGGACTGGTCGATCTTGATGGTGTCGAACGGGAAGCGCTGCAGATAGGACAGCGACGAATGTCCGGTGCCGAAATCGTCGAGCGCGAGGCCCACGCCCAATTCGCGCAGCCGCACCAGCAATTGCGCCGCCTGTTCGGGGTTTTCCATCACCAGCGATTCGGTGAGTTCGAGCTTCAGCGTGCCCTGCATCAGCGACGAGCGCGCCATCACCGTGCGCAGGTCCTGCAGCAGGTCCTGACGCAGGAACTGGCGCGAGGACACGTTGACGCTGGCGAAGATCGCATCCTGGCTGCGGACGCTGCGCTGCCAGAGGCTCAATTGCCGCGCGGTGCGCTCCAGCACGAACATGCCGAGATCGACAATGAGACCGCTCTCTTCGGCAATGTTGATGAACTCGGCCGGTGACAGCCGCCCGAGCTTCGGATGATCCCAGCGGGTCAGCGCCTCGAAGCCGGCGACAGTGCGGTCCTCCAGCCGGATGATCGGCTGATAGAGGATTTTCAGCTCCTCGCGCTCGATCGCGCGGCGCAATTCGGATTCCACGGTGAGGCGGTCGGACTTGCGCGCGCGCATCGCCGCCTTGAAGACTTCGATGCGGTCGCCGCCGATGCGCTTTGAATGATACATCGCCAGTTCGGCGTCTTTCAGGATCTCGTCGGTCTTGCTCGACTGGCCGTCGGCCAGACACAATCCGATGGACGCGGTGAGAAAGATCTCGCGGTCGTTGAAGGTGATCGGCGACCGGATCGTGCGACGGATATTCTCGGCAAAGGCGATGATGCGGCCGGGATCGCGCTCCGACAGAAGGATCAGCGCGAATTGATCGCCCGACAGACGGGCGAGCGTGTCCTGCGGCTTGAGCAGCCGCGTGAGGCGCCGCGCCAGCGTCAGCAGGATGGAATCGCCGACCGCCATGCCGACGGAATCGTTGACCTGCTTGAAGCGGTCGAGATCGATCACGATCACGGTCGGGCGCATCGCCGCATCGGTCTTGGCGAAGGACAGCACCGCCTCGAACCGGTCGAGGAACAATTGCCGGTTCGGCAGGCCGGTCAGGTTGTCATGCACGGCGTCGTGCAGCAGGCGCTCTTCGGCGGTCTTGAATTCGGTGACATCGGTGAGCGTGCCCACGAGCCGCACCACTTCGCCATCCGAGCCGACCACCGGCCGCGCCTTGAGTGCGAACCACAGATAATGCCCGTCCGGTGTCCGCAGCCGGAAATCCTGCATCAGACGGCCACGCCGCTGTTCGATGACGCTGTCCAGTGTGGCGCGGAAGCGGTCGCGGTCCAGCGGGTGCAGAACGTCGAGCCAGCGCGCCGCGGAGCCTTCCAGCGCGCCGCGCTTGAGCCCGAGCATCTGTTCGGTTTCCGGAGAGGTGTAGACCTTGTCGGACGACACATCCCAGTCCCAGATCATGTCGCCCGCGCCGGTCAGCGCCAGCGCGCGCCGCTCGACGTCGGAGACGATGCCGTGGGTGATGGAGCCGGCAAAGGCATGCTGCATGACCGTGAAGCCGATCAGCATCACGATCAGCACCAGGCCGCCGAGCAAAGCCGGTGCGACGATATCGTTCGTCACCAGCCCGAAAATCGTCAGCATCGCGGCGACCGTCCAGATCACCAGCAGGAACCAGGTCGGGATCAGCAGCACCGCGCGGTCGAAACCCTGCGTGGCAAGCAGCACGACGACCGCGAAGCCGAGTACGGCAACGCCGGCAAACGAGAACCGGGCGATGCCGCTCGCCACCGCGGGGTCATAGAGCGCGACCGCAATCAGCGCCGCCAATCCGCCGAGCCAGGCGATGGTGATATGCGCATAGCGCACATGCCAGCGGCTGAGATTGAGATAGGCGAACAGGAACACGAGCAGGGTCGCCGCCAGCACGCATTCGCCGACCGCGCGCCAGATGCGCTCGGCGCCGGACGACATGTCGAACACCTTGCCCCAGAATCCGAAATCGATGCCGATATAGACCAGCACCGCCCAGCCCAAGGCGGCCGCGGCCGGAAACATCACGCTGCCCTTGACCACGAACAGAATGGTCAGGAACAGCGCCAGCAGGCCGGCAATGCCGATGACGATGCCGTAATAGAGCGTGAAGGAATTGATCTTGTCCTTGTAGGAATCCGGCTCCCACAGATAGAGCTGCGGCACGTTGTCGGAGCGCAGTTCCAGCACATAGGTCACGACCGATCCGGGATCGAGCGTGATGCGGAAAATGTCGGCCGTGGCGCTGTCCTGACGCTCGGGACGCTCGCCGGCGCTCGGCGTGACCGTCACCACACGGGACAGTCCGAGATCGGGCCAGAACAGGCCGGAACCCACCATGCGGTAATGTGGTACGACGATCAGCCGGTCGAGCTGTTCGTCGCCGCTATTGGCGAGCGCAAAGACCGCCCAGTTGTTGCCGGCCTCGCGGCCGCGCACCTCGATGCGGCGGACGATCCCGTCCGGTCCGGGCGCGGTGGAGACCTGCACCCGGTCGCCGTCGGTGCGTGGTCGCTCCAGCGCCAGGGTCAGGTCGATGGCCGGGGCATCGGAGCGGACATTCACGGCCTCGACGGCGGCCGCCGGTCCCGGAATGCCGCACAACGCCACGCATGCGGTCGCGACCGCCATGGCCAGCCGGACCAGCCTGAGCCGGACCGTTCGCACCTGCGGTGGCAATGTCATGCGATATGCGCGGCGTCCCGGCAAAATTCCCCGTCCTCTAGAAAATAGACACGTCTGACGTTTGCGCCGATTTCGGGGCGCGGCCGCCAGAGGCCATGCCTTTATAGGTTGTTCGGGCGGATCAGGGGAAGGGGCGGGAACCGCGAAGCGGGCGTCAGGCCACAGTCAGGACGATCTTGCCGATATGTGCGCTCGATTCCATGCGTGCATGGGCCTTTGACGCCTCCGCAAGCGCAAAGCTGGAATCCATCACCGGCCGCGCCTTGCCGGCGGCGATCAGCGGCAGCACCTTGGCGGCAATCGCGGCTGCGATCTTGCCCTTGTCCGCCACGGAGCGCGAACGCAGCGTCGATCCAGTATGATGCAATCGCTTGAGCATGATGCGCCGGAAATCGACCTTGGCCTTCGGGCTGCCCTGAAAGGCGATCTGCACGATGCGGCCTTCGACGGCGGCGGCTTCGTAATTGCGTTCGATGTAATCGCCGCCGACCATGTCGAGAATGACATCGGCGCCCTTGCCGCCCGTTGCGTCCTTGGTCGCCGCAACGAAATCGTCTGTCTTGTAATTCACCGCGACATCCGCGCCGAGCTTGATGCAGGCGTCGCATTTTTCCTGCGAACCCGCGGTGACGATCACCCGCGCACCGAACGCCTTGGCCAGCATGATGGCGACCGTGCCGATGCCGGACGACCCGCCATGCACCAGCAATGTCTCGCCCGGTTGCAGCCCGCCGCGCTCGAACACATTGTGCCAGACGGTGAAGAAGGTTTCCGGAATGGCCGCGGCTTCCTGCATCGAGACGCCGTCGGGAATGGCCAGCGCGTGGCTTTCATGCGCGACGCAATATTGCGCATAGCCGCCGCCCGACACCAGCGCCATGACCTTGTCGCCCGTTTTCCAGCGCGTCACGCCGTCGCCGAGCGCAATCACCTCGCCTGCAATTTCAAGACCCGGAATATCCGGCGCGCCCTGCGGCGGCGGATAAAGACCCATGCGCTGCATCACATCCGGCCGATTCACGCCGGCCGCAGCGACCTTCACCAGAATCTCGCCCTTGCCGGGCTGCGGTACCGGACGCTCTTCGGGCACGAGTGCCTCCGGGCCGCCAGGATTGGGGATGCCGATGGCGGTCATGCGGGCAGGGATCGCGGTCATGGTTAATGTCTCGGCGGGATGCGGGATGTGCCGGTTTCATAGTAGCCGCGCCGCGATGTGACAACCCGCGCCTATGCGGCTAATTTTGCAGCGATGGAGGTCCGTCATGGCGGTATTTGACGATGACAATCTGCCCAAGCGGAAAATCCTGCACGAGATCGGGCAGGATCTTTCGCTCATCTCGGTGTCGGAATTGCATGAGCGCATCGGCCTGCTGCGCGAGGAAATCGCACGCATCGAGGCGGATATTGCGAAGAAGCAGTCGTCGCGGGCCAGTGCGGACCGGTTCTTCAAGACATGATGCGAGTTCCCGATCGGAGGAATTCGAGGCATCGGCTTTACGAAATATTTTGCATTTAACGCGGGCTTAAGCTTTCCCGAGTATGACTTGGCTTGTCCATCTTCTGGACATCGAGTGGCTCCTGTCCACTCTGTTTGACGCCTCCCTGTTATCCAC
>JAEVZN010000155.1 GCA_023392205.1 Pseudomonadota bacterium | reverse complement strand
GCATTTCCCGTCCACATTGCCGAAACAACGCCGATCCGCCGGCGCCGGCCGGGCTATCCTGAAAACTCACGTCCGGGACCGATATATGACCATGCTTCTGCGCTCCGCGCCGCCCTCCCCGTTCGGCCGCAAGGTGAGCATCGCCGCTGCCATTCTCGGTCTGTCGGATGCAATCCGTACCGAGGCCGCCGATACCGGCAATGCGGACGATCCGGTGCGCACACAAAATCCGCTCGGCAAGATACCGGTGCTCATTCTCGAAGATGGCACCACGCTGTTCGATTCCCGCGTCATCCTCGATTATCTCGACCAGCGTGCGGGTGGCGGACACATCCTGCCCACCGATCCGGTTGCACGGCTTGGCGCCTTGCGCCTGCAGGCGCTGGCGGATGGCATTCTCGATGCCTCGATCCTGCAAGTGTACGAAGCGCGTTACAGGCCCGAAGAGATCCGCCATCGGCCCTGGCTCGACTATCAGGCCGCCAAAGTCGCACGCGCGCTCGCGGCGCTGGAAGCCGATCTCCCCGGTCTCTCGACGCCGCCCGATATGGGGCAGATCGCGCTGGCCTGCGCGCTTGGCTATCAGGATCTGCGCTTTGGCGGCAAATGGCGCGCAGACCATCCGCGCCTTGTCGCATGGCTCGACCGCTTTGCGGATGCCGTACCGGCCTTTGCCGAAACCCGCGTCGATCCCTGACCATGCAAAAAGCCCGGGCCACCGGCCCGGGCTTCATGCTGCTTCACGCCCCCCAGGGATCAGAAGCGATAATTCACACCAAAGCGCACAACATTCGTATCGAGACCGACGCTGGTGCCGGAGATCGAATAGGAGCGATCCGCGTAGCTGAGATACAGGTATTCCAGCTTGGCCGACCATTGCTGGGTCAGGCCGAATTCCATGCCGGCGCCGACCGTCCAGCCGAGATGCGTCTTGTCCTCGGACAGGAGGTTCTGCTGCAATTCGAGCCCGCCATAGGCGAGACCGCCGGTACCGTAGAACAGCACATTGTTGGCGGCAAAACCAAGCCGGCCGCGCAGGGTGCCAAACCACGGGTTGGAGAATTTCCATGGCGCGAACACATCGTCGGCGCCCGACAGGTTAATGTCGGTCTCCACGCCAAAGACGAGATTCCCGTTCTGCCAGTTATAGCCGGCCTGCAGGCCGCCCATGATGCCGGACGGCTCGGTCGGATTGTTGGAAGCGCTGCCGAACTGGTAGCCGAGATTGGCGCCGATATAGGGGCCCATCCAGCGATAGACCATCGGCGGAGGCGGCGCCGCATAAGGCTGGCTGTAGCCGCGCCCGAGATCGGCGGCCGATGATTGCACGATGGTCCCCGCAAGGATCAAGGCGGCCGCGAACAACTTCTTCATTTTACCCTCCACCATCCGGCGCCCGAGCGGCCCGGCCTACGGCCAGTCGAACCGGCTTTCCGATCGGGAAAGCGGCCGCTCCGTGCGCTGGAACACAGCGTTAACGTGAAGGATTTATCGCAAGCTTTAAGTTAAGCGTTTCTGAATCGCGGCCGATTCAACAACGCAGTGTTAACGGGGAGTAAAAATCCCGCGCCATCGTCTTAACAAGACGTTGACTCTATATGCCGCGGCCCGTTCAACACCGGACCGGACCCGCAATGCCGCGATCCTGTCCCGAAAGCCTTGCGCCGACCGCCCCGCATCGACACGTTAGTCGCCCCATGAATGGCCGAAAAACCGATATCGATCCCGACTTCGAGCCTGTTGCGCCGGGCGACGAGGACGAGGAACAGGGCCTGCCGCTGCCGCTACCGGATATCGACAGCGCAAGCGATAGCGAGGATACGACGGACCCGCTGACCGCGCCGTCGCTTGCGGGCGGACGCGCGGCGATCCTGAAGCATCTCGCGCAGGCGCCCTCCTCGCCCGGCGTCTATCGCATGCTCGATGGCGCAGGCGACGTGCTCTATGTCGGCAAGGCCAAGAATATCCGCAAGCGCATCGCGGCCTATGCGCGGCCGACCGGTCACGACACCCGCATCGCCCGTATGATCGCGGCGACCGCGTCGATGGAATTCGTCTCGACCCGCACCGAGACCGAAGCGCTGCTGCTCGAGGCCAATCTGATCAAGCGCCTGCGGCCGCGCTTCAATGTCGTCATGCGCGACGACAAGTCCTTTCCCTATATCGTCATCACGAAGGATCACCCGTCGCCGCAGATCCTCAAGCATCGCGGCGCGCGCGCACGGCCGGGCGATTATTTCGGCCCCTTCGCGTCCGTCTGGGCGGTCAACCGCCCCATCACCGCCCTGCAGCGCGCGTTTCTCATCCGCTCCTGTTCGGACGCGGTGTTCGAAAGCCGCACGCGGCCCTGTCTGCTGCATCAGATCAAGCGCTGTTCGGCGCCCTGCACCGGCGAGATTGCACCCGCCGATTACGACGAACTCGTGCGCGAGGCGCGCGCCTTCCTGTCCGGCAAAAGCCATGCGGTGAAAGGCGAACTCGCGGCCGAGATGGAGAAGGCGTCGGATGCGCTCGATTTCGAACGCGCGGCGATCTATCGCGACCGCCTCGCGGCGTTGTCCGCCGTGCAATCGCAGCAGGGCATCAACCTGCGCGGCGTGGACGACGCCGATGTGTTCGCGATCCATCAGGCCGGCGGCTATAGCTGCGTGCAGGTATTCTTTTTCCGCACCGGCCAGAACTGGGGCAACCGCGCCTATTTCCCGCGCGCCGACCGTGCGCTCGATGCGCCGGACGTGCTCAATTCATTCATCGCGCAATTCTACGACGACAAGCCATGTCCGCGACTGATCCTCGTCTCCGAGGACCTGCCCGAGCGCGCATTGCTAGCGGAAGCGCTGACCGCCAAGAGCGGACATACGATCGAGGTGCTGCATCCCAGGCGCGGCGAGAAGCGCGACGTTATCGCGCATGCGCTGGCCAATGCGCGCGAGGCGCTCGGCCGCAAGCTCGCCGACACCGCCTCGCAGACCGCGCTTCTGAAATCGCTGGCCGAGACCTTCGGACTCGCTACCATGCCGCGACGGATCGAGGTCTATGACAACAGCCATATCCAGGGCACCAATGCCGTCGGCGCGATGATCGTCGCCGGTCCGGACGGCTTTGCGAAAAACCAGTATCGCAAATTCAATATCCGCTCGGAGAGCCTCACACCCGGCGACGATTACGCGATGATGCAGGAAGTGCTGGAGCGGCGCTTCAAGCGGCTGATGAGCGAGAACCCGCGCGCGTCACCCGCGCCGGCCGGCTCCCCCGTTTCGGGCGAGGATGCTGCCCCGCAAGGGGAGAGCGAGCAGGCAGAACCGGAACCCGCCGACACCCCCTGGCCCGACCTCGTTCTGATCGACGGCGGACAGGGCCAGCTCAATGCCGCCCGTACCACCCTGTCCGCGCTCGGGATCGAGGATGTGCCGCTCATTGCCATTGCCAAGGGACCGGACCGGGATGCCGGGCGCGAGACCTTCTTCATGGCCGGCCGCGAGCCATTCCGGCTGCCGCCGCGCGATCCGCTTCTGTATTTCGTCGAGCGCCTGCGCGACGAGGCGCACCGGTTCGCCATCGGGTCGCACCGCACGCGGCGCAAGCGCGATATCCGCGAGGGCGGCCTGCAGGAAATCCCCGGAATTGGGCCGACCCGCAAACGCGCCCTTTTGCATCACTTCGGCACCCTGAAGGCGATCGAGCGCGCCTCGCTTGCCGACCTGACCAAAGTTCCCGGAATCAACGCCGATACCGCGCGCCGGATCTACGACTTTTTCCACGAGCGTCCGCCCGCGTCATGATCCCGTCACCCAATGGAAATGGGACAATTTCGTCCTGTCCCGGCGTCCGGGTTGACGTCACCGGCTCCGGCGTGTTCGCTCTCGCCCCATGAATTCCGTATCGACACCGCCCGTGGACCGCCACCATTTCGCGCTGCCCAACCTGCTGACCTATTCCCGCATCGCCGCGGTTCCAATGGTCGTGGCCTGCATGTATGCGCAAGCGATCCTGCAGGGTGGATTGTGGC
>JAEVZN010000117.1 GCA_023392205.1 Pseudomonadota bacterium | reverse complement strand
GCACGCCCCCGATGCACCCTTTGTCGCGATCACCGGCACCAACGGAAAATCCACGACCACGGCGCTGATCGCGCATCTCCTGCGCCATGCCGGCCGCGACGTGCAGATGGGCGGCAATATCGGCGTGCCGGTGCTTGATCTGGCACAGCTATCGGCGGAGCGGCATTACGTGATCGAGTGCTCGTCCTACCAGATCGATCTGGCGCCCTCGATCGATCCGACCATCGGCATCATGCTCAATGTCACCCCCGATCACATCGACCGGCATGGCACCATCGAACATTATGCCGCCGTGAAAAGCCGCATCCTCGGCCGCGCCGGGATCCGTATCGTTGGCGTGGACGATTCCTTCGGGCGCGGCATGGCGGCAAATCTGCGCGCGATGCAGCGTCCGGTCGTGCCCATTTCGGTCAGGGAGATCGTACCGCACGGCTATGTCGGCGGTGAGCAGAATATCTACAGAACAACCGCCGCAGAAGCAGAAGATGTCGCAGAATTGTCCAGAACAGGGGCGTTGCGCGGCCGCCATAACATGCAGAATGCGGTGGCGGCCTTCGCGGCCTGTTCCGCGCTCGGCGTCGATGACCGGACCTTGCAGGCGGGTTTGCGCAGCTTTCCGGGTCTGGCACACCGGATGGAGGAAATCGGCAAGGCCGGCGAGGTGCTTTTCGTCAACGATTCCAAGGCCACGAATGCCGATTCGGCCGCCAAGGCGCTGTCGTCTTTCGACAACATCTACTGGATCGCCGGCGGCTTGCCCAAGGAGGGCGGGATTGCCGGTCTCGCAGAATATTTCCCGCGGATCCGCAAAGCCTATCTGATCGGCAAGGCAGCCGACGATTTCGCATTGACCTTGCAGGGGAAAGTGCCGTTCAGCCGCGCCGGTACCCTGGAACAAGCCGTGACCGAAGCGGCAAAGGACAGCGCCGCGGCCGGGGAACCCGCCGTGGTATTATTGTCGCCGGCCTGCGCATCTTTCGATCAGTTTCCGAATTTCGAGGTCCGTGGCGACGGGTTCCGCGAGTTTGTGGCCGCACAGCTCGCCTGATCGTCATCCGCAGGGCCGGATCGGTTAATCGAACCTCAACCACAATCGGGCGAGTTTGCGAACTTGGGGGAGTCACATGGTCTCGCGCAAGCAACGCACGCCTTTTGCCGTCTGGTGGTGGACGGTCGACCGACTGACTTTGGCGGCCATCGGCGTGCTGATGCTGGCCGGCATCATCCTGCTGCTGGCGGCGAGTTCGCCGGTTGCGAGCAAGCTCGGGCTCGATCCGTTTCATTTCGTCAACCGGCAGATTTTCTATCTGCTTCCGGCCATCGCCGTGATGATCGGGACGTCCATGCTGCCGCCGCGATTGATCCGCCGGCTGGCGCTCGCCGTCTTCATCGTCAGCATGATCCTTCTTGCGGCCACGCTGGTCTTTGGTGCGGAGATCAAGGGCGCGCGGCGCTGGATCGTGTTGTTCGGGGTGAACATCCAGCCCTCCGAATTCGTCAAGCCCGCCTTCGTGATCCTGATCGCCTGGCTGTTTGCGGAATCGGCGCGGCATCCGGAAATGCCGGCCAATACCATGGCTTTCGCGCTGTTCGGCGCCGTCGTGACGCTGCTGGTGCTGCAGCCCGATTTCGGACAATCGATGCTGATCGCGCTCGTTTGGGGCGCGCTGTTCTTCATGGCCGGGATGCGCGTGGTCTGGATCGTTGGTCTGGCCGGACTTGGCGCGGCCGGGCTCGGCGCTGCCTATCTCACCGTTCCGCATGTGGCGCGCCGCCTCAAACGCTTCATGGACCCGTCATCCGGGGACACGTTTCAGGTCGATAATGCCGTGGAATCCTTTCTGCGCGGCGGCTGGCTCGGGCAGGGACCGGGCGAGGGAACGGTGAAGCGCATCCTCCCCGACAGCCATGCCGACTTTATCTTTGCCGTTGCAGCGGAGGAATTCGGCGTTGTTCTGTGCCTTATTCTGCTTGCTCTGTTCTCCTTTGTCGTTATTCGGTCCCTGTCGCGGGCGCTGCGGTCGGACGATGCCTTTTCGCGCTATGCGGCAGCCGGTCTTGCCATCCTGTTCGGCACCCAGGCCGCGATCAACATGGCAGTCAACCTGCACCTGATCCCCGCCAAGGGCATGACGCTGCCGTTCATCTCCTATGGCGGCTCCTCCCTGCTTTCGCTGGCCTATGGCATGGGCATGGTGCTGGCCCTGACCCGCGAGCGGCCGCGCGCCGAACAACTCGGCCGCCCGGTCGGGCTGATGACCCGCCCGCTCGCGGCCTGATCGCCAAGGCCACTTCCTTCACAATCGCAGCTTCGCAGCCTGGCTCCGGCCGGGTAAAAGGCGTTCATGACAGAGCGGGGCAAAGAAGCGGTGCAGGGGGCAGCGCCGCTGGTGATGGTGGCCGCCGGCGGAACCGGCGGACATCTGTTTCCGGCCGAAGCGTTGAGTGCGGCGCTTGCGAAGTGGGATATACGAACCGCGCTTGCGACCGATACACGCGCTGCCAAATACGGCGATTA
>JAEVZN010000089.1 GCA_023392205.1 Pseudomonadota bacterium | reverse complement strand
TGCGTACACAGGGCACACGGCTCTATCTCGCCGATGGCCGCGAACTGGTGGACGGGATCGCGTCGTGGTGGACCGCCTGCCACGGCTACAATCACCCGCATATCCGCACTATGGTGCAATGCCAGCTCGAAGTCATGCCGCATGTAATGTTCGGTGGCATTGTGCATGAGCCCGCACTGACGCTGGCGCGCCGCCTGTCCGAAATGCTGCCGGGCGATCTTGATCGTGTTTTCTTCACTGATTCCGGGTCGGTCTCGGTCGAAGTCGCGATGAAAATGGCGATCCAATATTGGCTGAATGCCGGGCAGAGCGGCCGCGACCGCTTCGTGTGTTTCCGCGGCGGCTATCATGGAGATACGCTGGCGACGATGGCCATCTCCGATTTCGAGACCGGTATCCATCGCACCTTCGCAGGTCTGCTGCAGAACCACGTTACGGCCGTGCTGCCGGAAGACGAAGAAACCGAAGCGGCTCTTGTCGCGCTGCTGGAGCGGCATGCCGACACGCTGGCGGGCATCATCGTCGAGCCTCTGGTGCAGGGCGCGGGCGGCATGCGCTTCCACGATCCGTCCGTGTTGCAGCGGCTGCGCCGGCTGGCCGATCGGTTCGATTTGCTGCTGATCTTCGACGAGATCTTCACCGGCTTTGCGCGCAGCGGCACCATGTTTGCCTGCGAACGAGCCGACGTCGTACCGGACATCATCACGCTGTCCAAGGCGCTGACCGGCGGAACGCTGCCGCTCGCGGCGACGGTCGCGCGCGGCAAGGTGTTCGACGCCTTCTGGTCGGACGACTCGATGAAGGCCCTGATGCACGGGCCGACCTATATGGCCAATGCGCTCGCATGTGCGGCGGCGAATGCGTCGCTCGACCTTTTCGGCGATGGCGAAAGGCTACGGCAGGTCGGCACCATCGAAGGCTGGCTGAAATCCGGACTGTCCGGGTGCCGCAAACTCCCGCGTGTCACAGACGTGCGGGTGCGCGGGGCTATCGGCGTGGTCGAACTCGACCGGATCGACGACCTTAGCGCGCTGCGTCAAGCCTTCGTGGAAAAGGGCGTGTTCATTCGCCCGATCGGCAATGCCATCTATCTGGCGCCCGCCTTCACCATCGGCGAGGAGGATGTCGCGTTTCTCGCCGGCGCTATCCGCGCGGTGGTGAATGAATTGCCGCGCTGAGCGCCGCTTCCGCCGGTGTCAGATCAGTCCGCAACTCCTGGCGATCTGTTCGATCGCGGGATGATCCTCGTCGGGTCCAAGCTGCGGCAATGCGATGACATCGATGGACGGCAGAAAACGCGTCAGCGTTGCGACGGTTTCGAATAACGGCACATGGCTTGCCGTCGTCTCCGACACGACGATGGTGCACAGGTCGCAATCCTGCGCTTCCAGGACTTCGACGGCCGTCAAGGTATGGCTGAGGCTGCCGAGATAAGTGCCGGTCACAAGGATGGTCGGCAGATCGAGATCGGTGATCCAGTCGAGCACGGTGTGATCGTTGTCGAGCGGCACCATCACGCCGCCAACGCCCTCGATCAGAAGGTGTCCTTCCGCCTCCTCGATCGCCGTCTCGCAAAACGACACGACCTGCTCATAAACGATAAGACGGTTTTCATGCCGCGCCGCCATGTCCGGCGACAATGCGGCGGCGAAACGCCAGGGCGAGATATCCTCCAGCTCTTCTTCTGTGAGCGGCAGGCCCAGCGCGTGCAGCAGACGCCCGCTGTCGCTGTCGCCCATGCGTGCGGGATCGAAGCCGCTGATAATCGGCTTCAGCGCATCGACCGTCTCGTCGCGCGCGCGCAGAAAGCGGATCAGCCGTGAGGCCACGAATGTCTTGCCGGCATCGGTGCCGGCGGCAGTCAGGAAAATTGCTGTCATGATGGGCGCACCATACGCGTCCGCACGAGATTAGCCAGCCTGTCGATGTCTGCATCCGCGTGCCCTGCCGTAAATGTCGCACGCAGCCGCGCCGTTCCTTGCGGTACCGTGGGGGGACGGATGGCGACGACCAGAAAGCCTTCATTTTCCAGCATTGCGGTGGCCCGCAGTGCTGTGTCCGCACCGCCCATCATGATCGGCACGATCGGGCTCTGCGCTGCGGGAAGGCCGGCCGCTTGTGTGAAACGGCGCGCTTTTTGAAGCGGCAACGCCGAAAGCGCGGGATGGGCTTCGATCAGGTCCAGCGAGGCCAGTGCCGCGGCCAGCGCCGCCGGCGGCAATCCGGTCGAATAGATGAGCGACCGCGCCCTGTTCACCACGAGGTCGATCACGGCCCGCGAGGCGCAGAGATAGCCTCCATAGCTGCCCAATGCCTTCGACAGCGTACCCATCTTCAGCGGAATTCCGGGATCGCTCTCACCGAGAAACGCAGTGCCGCGCCCGTCGCCGAGAACGCCGAGGCCATGCGCATCGTCGACCATGAGCCAGGCGTCATGCGCCTGCGCCACCGCGCTCAGGCTGGAAAGCGGGGCGACATCCCCGTCCATGGAGAACACGCCTTCGGTTGCAATCAGCACATGCCGGTGCCGCTTGCGCTCGCGTCTCAGCCGCGCGTCGAGATCGTCCGGATTGTTATGCGCAAAAGTCGCAACCGTGGCGCCGCTCATGCTGGCGCCGCCATGCATGCAGGCATGCGCCAGTTCGTCGAGCAGGATGAGATCGCCATCCCCGGCCAAAGCCGGAATGATGCCGATATTGGCCAAATAGCCGGATCCGAAAACACAGGCGGCTTCGGTCCCTTTCAGCCGCGCCAGCCTTGTCTCCAACTGGCTGTAAAGCGGGTGATTGCCGGTCACCAGACGCGAGGCGCCTGCGCCTGCGCCATATTGCTCGGCCGCTGCCGCTGCCGCGGCCTTAACACCGGGATGCCGGGACAGGTTCAGGTAATCGTTGCTGCAGAAATTGAGCAACCGCCGCCCGACGCGCATGACGACAAGCCCGTCTTCGGACACGGTCTCCACGATCGCGCGGCGCAAATTGTGCGCGTCGCGATCCTGAAGCTTTTCGTGGGCAAAGGCGTCGAGTGATTGCATGGCGGCGGACCATGGCTCTGCCCGGCTCAGGACGCAACCGGCAAAGATTCTGCGCACGCTCGCGGCAGGGCACGCCCGGCTTTGGTGCAGCCAATGCCGCCTCATACGACCCGGCAATAGCGGCCGAAATTTTCGAGCTCAGACATTTCAAGCGCTTATCCCTTGTCCGGCGGTCCTGCGGTGCGGATAGGGCAGAGCGGGAACTTGGCGTGGAACTTGCTCCGGTCCTGTTGCCGGGATCGGGGGATGTTGTGCCAGTCAGGTTCGACGCTGAGCCCTATTCGTTGCAGGTCGACTTCGCGCGGACTGCATTCGTCATCATCGACATGCTGCGCGACTTTCTGGAGCCCGGCGGCTTCGGCGCGGCGCTTGGCAACGATGTGTCGCTTCTGGCGGCAGCGATTGAGCCGATCCGGCTGGTGCTGCAGGCCGCCCGTCAGACCGGCATCCTTGTCATCCATACCCGCGAAGGACACCGGCCGGACCTGTCCGACGCGCCGCCTTTGAAGGTGGAGCGCGGCGATCCGACGACCCGGATCGGTGCGCCGGGTCCGATGGGGCGGATCCTGATCCGCGGAGAGGCCGGCCACGACATCATTCCGCAACTCTACCCCGTCGATGGCGAGCCGGTGATCGACAAGCCCGGCAAGGGCGCCTTCTACCAGACCGATCTCGATCTGATGCTACGAAATCGCGGCATCGACACGTTGATGGTGGCGGGGGTCACTACCGAGGTCTGCGTCAACACAACGATCCGCGAGGCCAACGATCGCGGCTATCGCTGCATCGCATTGTCGGATGGCTGCGCGTCCTATTTCCCGCATTTCCATGAGGTCGGCCTCGCCATGATCAAGGCGCAGGGCGGCATTTTCGGCTGGGTCTCCGACTCCGCCAAAGCGGTGTCCGCTATCCGCGCCTATGCGCAACGTCCTGCCAAATCACCATTCGGAATCATCGAGGGGGGAGTACGATGACGGATGCCACCAACACGGATATCGTGAAATTCCGTCCGGCTCTTTGGACGCCCGGCGACTGGAACGCCTTCTTCGGTTTCGGCACCAACATTCTGGTCAACATGCTGGTGCTGACCGGATTGTTGCGTTTCGTGCTGAAGATGCCCGACTCGATTGTGTTCGGCCGCATCCTGCCCGCACTCGGGCTGATGATGTTCCTGTCCACGGTCTATTACGCCTGGCTGGCCTACAAGCTTGCGCTGAAGACCGGACGCTCCGATGTCTGCGCGCTGCCATCCGGTGTGAGCGTGCCGCATATGTTCGTGGTGACGTTCGTCATCATGCTGCCGATCACCCTGAAGACCAATGATCCGATCAAGGGTTGGGAGGCGGGTCTGGTATGGGTGTTCTTCCAGAGCTTCATCCTGATGATCGGCGCTTTCATCGCGCCCTATATTCGCAGGATTACGCCGCGCGCCGCCTTGCTCGGCACGTTGGCGGGTGTCTCGGTCACCTTCATTTCCATGCGGCCGGCGCTGGAAATGTTCATGACCCCGCAGATCGGTCTGGTCTGCTTCGCGATCATTCTCGTGAGCTGGTTCGGCGGCGTGCGCTATCCGAAGGGCATTCCGGCAGGGCTTGTGGCGATTGCGGCCGGCATGCTGATCGCGTGGGGCTCGACGCTGTTCGGCTTCAATATCGGCGGCATGAGTCTCAGCAACGTGACGGGTGCCTTTTCGCATTTCGGATTCTCGGTGCCGCTGCCGGCCTTGCCTTCGGTCATGTGTTTTCCGGTTTTGAATTCCTCGGGATCATTCTGGTCACCGCCATACCGTTCGGCATCTACGATCTGGTCGAGGCGATGGACAATGTCGAAAGCGCGGAGGCTGCCGGCGATCACTATCCGACCACGCGCGTGCTGACCGCGGATGGGGCGGTCAGTCTCGTCGGCTGCCTGATGGGCAATCCTTTCATCAATGCGGTTTATATCGGCCATCCCGGCTGGAAGGC
>JAEVZN010000085.1 GCA_023392205.1 Pseudomonadota bacterium | reverse complement strand
GCAGTGGGAACATGCGCGCCTGCAGATGCTTGCGAAGGAAAAAGCCCATACCCGTGCCCGCGACGCCCTTGCGGCCGAACGCCGGCGCATGCCGTGGCTTGCCGTCGAAAAAGCCTACGAGTTCGATGGACCGGCTGGCAAGACCGGTCTGCTCGACCTGTTCGAGGGGCGCCGTCAGTTGATTCTTTACCGCGCTTTCTTCGAGCCGGGCGTGCATGGCTGGCCGGACCATGGCTGCATCGGCTGCTCGCTGGTGGCAGATCAGGTGGGCCATCTCTCGCACCTGCATGCGCGCGACACCACACTCGCTTTTGTCTCGCGCGCGCCGCAGCCCGACATCGTGCGCCTGAAGGCACGCATGGGATGGACGATGCCCTGGTACACCATCACCGATGATTTCGACGCCGATTTCGGCGTCGATCTGTGGCACGGCCACAACGCCTTCATTCGCGACGGCGACCGGGTGTTCCGCACCTACTTCATCAACAGCCGCGGCGACGAGGCTTTGGGTAATGTCTGGAGCTACCTCGACATGACCGCGCTCGGGCGTCAGGAAAGCTGGGAAGACTCGCCGGAGGGCTATCCGCAGACCCGGCCATACAAGTGGTGGAACTGGCACGACGCCTATGTGCCCGGAGCGGCGCCCGACGTCAGATGGGTCGAAGTGTCGGATGCTGGCGAGGCTGCATTTCGCAAGGAAGCGGAAGCCACGCGATGACCAGTCGCGATTCCGTCGGCGCGGTCGACGATGCGGGCGGCGAGCTGCGCGCGAAAGGCGGGCGCGCCGCTTTCATACTCGGCTCGAGCCAAATATTGCATCTCGCGGCTGCGCCGACCTTCGCGATCATGGCGCTGCTGACGGCGGCGGCTGGCGATGGTGCTTCGGATATTCTCTGCGCGACGGCGCAGAATGCGTCACCGCTGACCGGGATGGTCGCGATGTACGTCCTGATGAGCGTGTTTCACGCGCCGCCTTGGCTGAAGATACTGAGCCGTTCACGCGCTAGCGGCTGAACGGCTCGACCTTCTGGGCGAAGCGGACGAACTTGTACATGATGTAGGCGCCGCATCCGAGGAAGATCACGTCGATCACGCGCGCGACGGTGCTGTCCAGATTGAGCAGGTTGGACAGCGCCCACGATGCGGCAAACGCCGCGCCGAAAACCTCGGTGCCGATCAGGATCGCCGCGCTGATCACGGTGGTGGTGTTCAGCCAGTTGATGCGAGACCCGGCTTGCGGGGCGGTGGACGAGGACATCGGCAGGTTCCGTTCGAATTGGGGCCGCAATGTCGTCCAAACACGTGGCGCAATCAAGACTGGAATTGGCTGCGGCGAGGCCCCATCTGCATTCGGTCGCCGACGTTCGGCCTTCCCCGAAACACAAGATATTTCAGCACCATGGCCCAAAGCTCCGCTCCCGGCTCCGCCCCCTCCGCCATCCAGAACCCGCTGCTTGCCCCATGGGTCGGCCCTTTCGAGGTGCCGCCTTTCGGGCAGATCCAGCCGTCGCAATTCATGCCGGCTTTCGAGCAAGCCATGGCGGACCATGATCGCGAGATTGCCGCCATCGCCAAAAATCCGGCCGCGCCGGACTTTGCCAATACGATCGAGGCGATGGAGAAAGCCGGCGACGGGCTGTCACGAGTCTGCGACGTTTTCTTTGCCCTGTCGGGTGCGCATACCAACGATGAGCTGATGGAGATCGAGCGCGACATTTCCCCGCTGCTCGCCGCCCACAGCAACCGGATCTATCTCAATGGCGATCTGTACAGGCGCATCGCCGCGGTGTTCGAGGCGAGCCAGACCTTGCCGCTGACCGATGAGCAGAAGCGGGTGGCGGAGCGCTATCACACCACGTTCCGCCGCTCCGGCGCGCATCTCGATGACAACGCCAAGGCCCGCCTGGCCGAGATCGGCGAGCGGATGGCGACGCTTGGGACGGCCTTCAGCCAGAATGTGCTGGCCGACGAACGCGACACGATGCTGGTGCTGGAGACCGAGGCCGATCTGGCCGGTTTGCCGGATTTCCTGCTCGCCGCCGCACGCGAAGCGGCCGACGAGCGCGGACATGACGGCAAGCACGTCATCACCATGTCGCGGTCGAGCGTCGAGCCGTTCCTGCAATATTCCAGCCGGCGCGATCTGCGCGAGAAGGCGTTCCGCGCCTGGATCGCTCGCGGCGATAAAGGCGGGCCGACCGACAACAACGCGATCATCGCCGAGATGGTGGCCCTGCGGGCAGAACGCGCGCGGTTGCTCGGCTACGAGACCTTTGCCGATTACCGGTTGTCGGATGCGATGGCCAAGACGCCGCAGGCCGTGCGCGATCTGTTGGGCGAGGGCTGGCCGCGCGCCCTGAAGCGGGCGCGGGCCGACCGCGACGCGTTGCAGGCACTGGCGCAGGCCGAAGGCGGCAATTTCCGCATCGCGCCGTGGGACTGGCGCTATTACGCCGAGAAACTGCGCAAGCAATTGCATGACGTCGACGAGGCGGCGATCAAGCCCTATCTGCAACTCGACAAGATCATCGAGGCCGCGTTCGACACCGCGCGGCGGCTGTTCGGCCTGACCTTCCGCGAATTGCATGATGTCCCGGTCTGGCATTCCGATGTGCGCGTGTGGGAGGTCTCCGACCGGGATGGCCGGCATGTCGCGCTGTTCTTCGGCGATTATTTTGCCCGCACGTCCAAACATAGCGGGGCGTGGATGACCTCGCTGCGCGAGCAGGAAAAGCTGACCGGCAATGTTCGCCCGCTGATCCTCAATGTCATGAATTTCGCCAAGGGGGCGGACGGCGAAGCGACCCTGCTCAGCTTCGACGATGCCCGCACGCTGTTCCATGAATTCGGCCATGCGCTGCATGGCCTTCTTTCGGACGTCACCTATCCGAGGATTTCGGGGACCAACGTGGATACCGATTTCGTTGAACTGCCCTCGCAGCTCTACGAACATTGGTTCGAGCAGCCGGATGTGCTGCGCCGGTTTGCGGTGCATTACAAAACCGGCGAACCGATCCCTGAGGATCTGCTCAAGCGCTTGTTGAATGCGCGCACCTTCAACCAGGGCTGCGCCACGCTGGAATATGTGTCATCGGCGCTTGTCGATCTCGAATTTCACTCGCTGCAATCGGCCGATAATCTCGATGTCGGCGCCTTCGAGCGTCAGACGCTCGACAGGCTCGGCATGCCGGAGGAGATCGTGATGCGGCACCGTTCGCCGCATTTCCAGCATATCTTTGCGGGCGGCGGCTATTCGGCGGCCTATTACAGCTACATGTGGTCGGAAGTGATGGATGCGGATGCGTTTCGCGCCTTCGAGGAGGCCGGTGACATCTTCGATCCCGCGACGGCCGAGAAGCTGCGCGACAATATCTATGCCGCGGGCGGACGCCGTCGTTCTGATGAGGCCTATATCGCCTTCCGTGGCCGCCTTCCGGCGGTCGATGCGCTGCTTGCGCGCCGCGGTCTGGTCGATGCGGTACCGGCCGGGGAGGCCTGATTCCGACGTGCATCGGTCCGTTGTTTCCGGAGAGTGGATCGTGTTTATGCATCCGGTGCCTGAAACGACGGACAGCATTGCATGACCCCCACCACCTCCGGCCATCGCCGCGGCGTTGCCGTGGCTCCGCATCACGCTGCCGCCGAGGCCGGGCGGCTGATCCTTGCCGATGGGGGCAATGCGCTGGAAGCGATGGTGGGGATGGCCGCCAGCATTGCCGCGGTCTATCCGCACATGAATCATATCGGTGGCGACGGCTTCTGGCTGGTGCGGACGCCAGCCGGCCGCGTGCGGGCGTTCATGGCGCCGGGCCATGCCGGCGCCGAGGCGACGCGGGCGCTGTATCGTGAGCAGGGACACGATACCATTCCGCCACGCGGACCGCTGGCGGCGCTGACCGTGCCCGGCGCCATCGGCGGCTGGATTCTGGCGCATGAAGCGGCGCAGGCGCAAGGCGGCAAGATCCCGCTGGATGTCCTCCTCGGACCGGCCATCGCGCAGGCGCGTGACGGTTATCGCGTCACCCGCAGCCAGCATGCGCTGACCCGTGACAAGATGGCGGAGATGACGGATGCGCCGGGCTTCGCGGAGACGTTCCTGCTTGACGGAAAGCCGCCCGCCACGGGCGACATGATGAAGCAGCCGGCCTTCGCGGCGACGCTCGACCATCTCGCCAAGGCCGGACTTGCGGATTTCTATCGCGGCGATGTCGGGCGCGAGATTGCCGCCGATCTCGAACGGATCGGCTCGCCGGTGACGCGCGCCGATCTCGAGCGCTACAGCGCCTATGCCACCAATCCATTGTCGGTGACGCTGCCATTCGGCACGCTCTATAACGCGCCGCCGCCGACCCAGGGTCTAGCCTCGCTGATCATTCTGGCGCTGTTCGAGCGGCTGCGCGTGAGCGAGGCAGAGGGTTTCGATTTCGTCCATGGGCTGGTTGAATCCACCAAGCGCGCCTTTCGTATCCGCGATCGCGTGGTGACCGATCCGAACCGGATTGCCGAGGATCTGGAGCGCTATCTTTCACCCGCGTTCCTGGATGCCGAAGCGCGACAAATCGACCGGCGCAAGGCTGCGCGCTGGCCCGCGCCCTACGGTGAAGGTGACACGGTCTGGATGGGCGCAGCCGATTCCTCGGGGCTGGTCGTGTCCTACATCCAGTCGATCTACTGGGAATTCGGGTCGGGCTGTGTGCTGCCACGCACGGGCGTGCTGATGCAAAATCGCGGTGCCAGTTTCTCGCTCGATCCGAAGGCCCTGAACGCCCTCGAACCGGGCCGTCTGCCGTTCCACACCCTCAATCCGGCGATGGCGGTCCTCAAGGACAGCCGGGTGATGGCCTATGGCACCATGGGCGGCGACGGTCAGCCGCAGACCCAGGGCATGGTGGTGTCGCGGCATGTGATGTTCCGGCAGCCGCTGGAGGAGGCGATTGCCGCGCCGCGCTGGCTGCTTGGCCGCACCTGGGGCTCGACCCATACCAACCTTCGGATGGAAAGCCGCTTCGACGGGAACCTGATCGACCGGCTGCTGTCGGCCGGCCATGACGTGGAGGTTCTGTCCGACGACTTTTCCGACACCATGGGTCATGCCGGCGCCGTCGTTCTGCACCCGGACGGAAGCCTGGAGGGGGCGCACGATCCGCGTGCCGATCCCGGTGCTTTCGGTGTTTAGCGGCCGGCCGCCTCGTTTCTGCCCCGATCCGTGATATTGTCGCGCCGCAACCTCCAGATCTGGAACCCGATGATGTCCCGCTGTCTTCGCGTCATGCTGCTGGCGATGCTGGCGCTGCCGTTCGCGGTCTCTGCCGCCCGCGCGCATCCGCATGTCTATGTCACGATGAAAAGCGACATCGTATATGACGCGCAGGGCCGGATGACGGGCATCCGCCATCGCTGGACCTTCGACGACATGTTTTCGTCCTATGCAACGCAGGGTCTCGCGCAGAAGCAGAAAGGCGTCTTCACGCGCGAGGAATTGCAGCCGCTGGCCGAGGTGAATGTCACCTCGCTGAAGGAGTTCGACTTCTTCACGCAGGGCAAGCTGAATGGCAAAAAGGCGGAGTTCGAGCAGCCGGTAGATTATTTTCTGGAGATGACCGACGAATTGCTCACGCTGAATTTCACCTTGCCGCTGAAGGCCCCGGATTCCACCAGGGATCTCGAACTTGAAATCTACGATCCGTCCTACTT
>JAEVZN010000025.1 GCA_023392205.1 Pseudomonadota bacterium | reverse complement strand
GCTATGCCGGCCTGCCCTATGGGCTGGTCGCTCTGGCGGGCGGCCTTTTGTTCGCGGTGTCGGCCTGGAAATTGTACAAGGCACCGGACGAAGCCACGACCGCCCGCGCTGCCAAGAGCCTGTTCGGCTATTCGATCCTGTATCTTGTGCTGCTCTTTGCCGTGCTGCTGGTCGACCGCGGCTTCGGCTGGTCGTTTGGATATCTGCCGTGGTGAGCGCCGTGAGTGACAAACAGGACAATGACGGCGTCGTATTGACGGACGCACAGAAGCGCGCCCGCCGTCAGCGCTCGGTGGCGATCGCGCTGCTGCTCCTCGGGCTTGTCGTGCTGTTCTACATCGTGACCCTGGCCCAGGGACCGGGCATCCTCAACCGGCCGCTATGACCATGAATCCTCAGCCCGCGCCGCAGCCCCGCACCTATTCCCGCAGCCGCGATATCGTCGTGGCCGCATCCTGCGGAGCATTCGTGGCGGTGATGGTCGGCATGGCCTATGCGGCCGTGCCGCTTTACGACTGGTTCTGCCGCGTCACCGGCTTCAACGGCACCACCCAGGTGGCGACCTCCATGCCCTCGCAGACGCTCGACCGCACGGTGACGGTGCGATTCGATGCCAATGTCGGCCCCGGCCTGCCGTGGCGCTTCGCGCCGGAGAGAAACCAGATCAAGGTGCGCCTCGGCGAAGTGGTCACGGTGGATTACATCGTCACCAACCAGACCGCACGGGAGACGCATGGCATCGCCTCCTACAATGTCACGCCGCTCAGCCTCGGCGCGCATTTCCAGAAGATCAATTGCTTCTGCTTCAACGAGCAGACGCTGAAGCCGGGCGAGACCCGGTCCATGGCGGTCGTGTTTTATGTCGATCCGGCGCTGGCCAATGATCGCGACGCGCAGGGTGATCTGACCATCACCCTGTCCTATACCTTCTTCCCGCAGCGCGAGCCGCAAAAGCCCATCGCCGCAGGCAAGCCGGCCGCCAATACCGGACGCATCTGACACGGAATAATGGCGCTTGAGGCGCCGAGACGGACTTGAGACGGAGACAAGAGAATGGCTGGGGCCCAAACCAAGCGTCACGATTATCACCTGGTGAACCCGAGCCCCTGGCCGTTCGTCGGCTCGCTCTCGGCCTTCGTGATGGCCGTCGGTGCAATCTGCTGGATGCATAACAGCTTCACCGGCGCCTCACTGGTGTTCGGCGCCGGCCTGCTCGGCGTCCTCTATACGATGGCCGGATGGTGGCGCGACGTCATCCACGAGGCGGAGGCGGGCGACCATACCCGCGTCGTCCAGCTTCATCACCGCTACGGGATGATCCTGTTCATCGCCTCCGAGGTGATGTTCTTCGTGGCGTGGTTCTGGGCCTATTTCAACGTCGCGCTGTTTCCGGGCGATGCGCAGCAATTCATGCGGGCGGAACTGGTGGGCGGCGTCTGGCCGCCGCGCAGCATCGAGACCTTCGATCCCTGGCATCTGCCGCTGCTCAACACGCTGATACTTCTCACCTCGGGCACCACCGTTACCTGGGCGCATCACGCGCTGCTCGAGGGCGACCGTGAATCGGTGAAGAAGGGCCTGTGGCTGACGGTCCTGCTCGGCGTCGCCTTCACCATCGTGCAGGCCTACGAATACGGGCACGCCGCCTTCTCATTCTCGGGCAACATCTACGGCGCCACCTTCTACATGGCGCCCGGCTTCCCCGGCTTCCATGTGCTGATCGGCACGATCTTCCTGATCGTCTGCCTGGCGCGGGTCTATGCCGGGCAGTTTACGCCCAAGCAGCATCTGGGTTTCGAATTTGCCGCCTGGTACTGGCATTTCGTCGACGTGGTGTGGATCTTCCTGTTCGCCTGCATCTATGTCTGGGGCGCGGGCTCGAATTTCGCTGGCGTCGCCCCGTAACGGGCGGGCCATCGCGCGATGCAAGAGAAGGCGGCTTTCGGGCCGCCTTTTTCTTTGGGCGCAGTTGGCGCATGGCTCCCGTGCGGGGAGCGCGCCATGCATCGCATCCCGGCCGCGACCGCCTTATATGCAGGCGCATCAGACCATCCGGGTGACGCCCGGCCGGAGCGAGTTCGGACCGATGACAGAGCCATCCCCCATCGTCGCCGCCCTTGCCTGCACCTGTCCGGCCTGCGGGAAGGGCAAGCTGTTCCAGGGCTTCCTGTCGCTGCGTCCGCGCTGCGAGGAATGCGGGCTGGATTATGCGTTTGTCGATTCCGGCGACGGACCCGCGGTCTTCATCATTCTGGCGGCCGGATTTGTCGTGGTATTCGCGGCGCTCATCGTCGAGGTTCTGTATGAGCCGCCCTATTGGCTGCATGCAGCCCTGTGGCTGCCGCTGATTCTGGCGGTGACGCTTCTGCCGCTGCGGCCGGTCAAGGCGCTGATGATCGCGCTGCAATACCGACACAAGGCGCAGGAAGGCCAGCTTGAGATGCGCGATCCCGCCCCGTGACCTCCGCACAGACCAGAAGTTTCCGCCGCCGCATGTTGCTGCCTGCCATCCTGTCCGTGGCCGGCGTGGCGTTGCTCATGTCGCTCGGCTTCTGGCAGCTCGAACGCAAGGCCTGGAAGGAGGCGCTGATCGCCACCTTGCAGACCGAAATGCGCGCGGCACCGAAAGCCATCCCCTCCGCCGCCGAATGGTCCACCCTGACCCGGGCGGAGGCCGAATTCCGGCATGTGCAGACCGAGCTTGCCTTCCTCCCCGATGTTGAACCGGCTCTGCTCTATACCGGCGCGTCCGGCCTTCGCCAGGATGTGAAGCAGCCGGGCTATTTCGTGTTCGCCCCGGCAAGGCTTCCCGACGGCCGCCTTGTGGTGGTCAATCGCGGCTATGTGCCACTGGCGGCCAAGACCGAGATCGCCCCGCCCCCGGATTCGATCACCGGTTATCTGCGCTGGCCGGAAAAACCTGGCCTGTTCGTGTCCGAACGCGACGGCGGCGGCATCTGGTTTGTGCGCGATCCGCAGGCCATGGCGCGGGGCATGAATTGGGGCGAGGCCGCGCCCTTCTATATCGACCAGGAGGCCCCGGTTCCGTCCACCGGACTGCCGCGGCCTGGTCCGCTTCAGGTCCGGCTGCGCAACGATCACCTCGGCTATGCCATCACCTGGTTCGGGCTGGCGGCGACTCTGATCGGGGTTTTCGGTATCTGGGTATTGCGAGAATGGTATAATAAGGCCCCTCAGCGGCCACCCGCTTCCTTGTGAAAGGCC
>JAEVZN010000281.1 GCA_023392205.1 Pseudomonadota bacterium | reverse complement strand
CTGGTCCATGTCGGCATCGGGCATGATGATCATGTGGTTCTTGGCGCCGCCGAAGCATTGCACACGCTTTCCGTGCGCGCAGCCGGTCGCGTAGATGTACTCGGCAATCGGCGTCGCACCGACAAAGCCGACAGCCATGATGCGCGGATCGGCAAGGATGGTATCGACCGATTCCTTGTCGCCATTGACCACATTGAGCACGCCTGCCGGCAGGCCGGCCTCCATGAACAATTCCGCGATCCGCATCGGCACCGACGGCGCGCGCTCGGACGGCTTGAGGACGAAGGAATTGCCGCAGGCAATGGCGGGCGCGCATTTCCACAGCGGGATCATGGCCGGGAAGTTGAACGGCGTGATGCCCGACACCACGCCGAGCGGCTGGCGCATCGAATAGAGATCGATGCCGGGGCCGGCGCCTTCGGTATATTCGCCCTTCATCAGATGCGGGATGCCGCAGGAAAATTCGACCACCTCGACGCCGCGCTGGATGTCGCCCTTGGCGTCGGCCAGTGTCTTGCCGTGTTCGGAGGAGAGCAGGGCGGCCAACTCGTCCATCTCTTTGGCGATCAGGTCCAGAAACTTGAACATCACGCGGGCGCGGCGTTGCGGATTGGTCGCCGCCCATCCGGTCTGCGCCGCCTGCGCATTGGCAATGGCGGCTTCCGTCTCGGACTTGCTCGCCAGCGCGACGCGGGCCTGGACGTCACCGGTATTGGGATCGAAAACGTCGCCGAACCGGCCCGATGTGCCGCCGACAGCCTTCCCGCCGATGAAATGGCCGATCTCGCGCATAATGGTCTCCTGTTGAAATCTTTCGGCTATTGGGCCGCCTGACGACCGGGCGGCGCGCCGCCGCTGCACGCGGCCGCCGTCAGATAGCGCAGCCCGGCAACGAGCGCAAAGCATGGGTGCCGGTGCCAGTGGGCGTTCATCCAGACCGTCGCCAGTGGTTGCTACGCGACTGACCGTCGTTCTCCCGGAGAGCAGGCTGGCTGGCGCGATAATCTTGAACGGATAGGCGTAGCGCAGCCCCGCTCACCACTTGGGACAGAATGCAATCGGAGGTTGGCAAACGCTTGCTGCATTGAGTTATCATACGGGCGCCGCGGGCGGTTTGAACTCCGCGATAAAGAGGGGACCTACGGTGAGCGATCAAACCTTAGGCGTTCTCGCCATCATGAAGGACGAGGCGATGAACATCCGGGAGTGGCTAGACCATTACTTTTGGATCGGCGTTGACCGTATTTTCCTCATCGATAATGGAAGTGGGGATGAAAGTGTAGCTTTAGCCAGAGGACACCCTCATTCCAATCGCATCGACTTGATTGAGCTACCCGAGCGGTACCAGCAAATTGCCCATTACCGGAACGCTATGCATGTGTTCAACATTCGCAAGCGCGTAGACTGGCTGATGGTCGCCGACCTTGACGAATTCTGGTTCTTTAGACATGCGCGCAAATTCAAAATCGTTTTGCGGCAATATTCAGTTGTTGATCTCGTCTACACTAATTGGACGATGTTTGGGTCGGGCGGATTTGATAGGCACTCATCAAGTTTGCGATGCGATATTGTTACCAAAAGACCTAAAATTGCAGCGCATGCATACAGCAAGTGGCTCGTTCGCACATCCGCCATGAATTGCGACCATCAATTTGACATCCACAAGGTCTGGGACATCGACGCGAGACGTGTCATTTCGGACAATGTCGAGTTGCAGCTAAATCATTATCCCATTCAAAGCAGGGAGTATTTTGCAAAAATAAAAATGACGCGTGGAGATGCCTTCAAAGCGGCCAACGATCAAGTTCGTGATTGGGCCTACTTCGACAGATATGACGCGCCATGCGTTATTCCCGACACTGGACTTCGCGACCTGCTCGCCCGCGATCCCTAATTCGCCCGGACAAGCCGAACAGGAGAGTTTGAGTATCATTGTCTGCCGATGGGAAGACTTAGCATCGCGCTAACCATTGGTTTTGCTCACCACGCGCCGACACGAGAAGCACCTTTCGCGCGGCTCTCTTTTTCCCACGCTAAGTCATTGACGGATATGGGGTGCGACAGTTCCTTAGCATTTACTCAACCTTAATGGACCCCTGCCTAATGTGGTGAAGTTAGCTGCTTTCGGGGCCGTTCCGTTGTCGCCTATGCGTTTGAGGTAGCGTTTCATGGATATTGCAACCGGCCTGGGCCTGATCGCCGGCATGGGCGTTCTCGTCACCCTGATTCTGATGGGTGGCGAACTCAGCATGTTTCTCGATTCACATGCCTTCATCGCCATTTTCGGCGGCGCGTTTGCCGCGACGCTGATCAGGTTTCCGCTCAACTCGATTTTCCACGGCATGCCGCTCGGGATGCGGTTTGCGTTCGCGTTGCGGCGTACGAGCCAGCGCGAATTGATCGACGAAATCGCAGCGCTTGCGGAGGTTGCGCGCAAACAGGGGCCGATCGGGCTGGAAAAGGTCGAGGTGTCAGACCCATTTCTCGCGAAAGGCGTGCGCTATGTCGCCGACGGCTATGACGTCGACTTCATTCGCGACAATCTGGAGCGGGACCGCGACAACTTCCTGACCCATCTCGACGAGGGCCAGAAAATCTACCGGTCCATCGGCGATTGCGCGCCGGCTTTCGGCATGGTGGCGACCCTGATCGGCATGGTGCAGATGTTCGCCAATATGAGCGACCCGTCCAAGCTCGGCCCCTATATGGCCGTCGCCTTGCTCGCGACGTTCTACGGTGCGGGCCTTGCCAATCTGTTCTGCCTGCCGATTGCCGACAAGCTGCATCTGAAGCTCGTCGACGAGGAAATCAACCGGACCCTGATCATCGACGGCATCCTGATGATGCGGGAATCCAAATCGCCGGCTTTGGTGCGCGAGATGCTGCTCGCCTATCTGCCGGAAAAGCATCGCCACGACGCCGAGGAACTTGCGCCGGCCTGATGCCGGCGCGAAGGAGAAAGGCGCATGGCGAAGAAAAAGCGCGGCGACGGACATGCCGGAGGTCACGGCTGGTTCGTGACCTTCGCAGATCTGATGGCTCTGCTGGTCGCGTTTTTCGTGATGCTGGTCGCGTTCTCGACGCAGGATCAGGCCAAGCTGCAGATCGTTGCGGGCTCCATGCGCGATGCCTTCGGCGTGCAGCAGAATGTGAGATATTCCGGGATCATCGAAGTCGACGGTTTGCCGACGCGGCCGCGCATCAAGAATGTCGACAAGATCAACCCGGCCGATGCCTCGGCGACACCGAGCCCCGACGACAAGGATCACAGCCGGGCCTTCGGGACGCGCATGAAACGGGATGCAGGTTTCGCGCTGGCCTCCGCCTCGCTGCGTCAGGCCCTGCAGGAGATGCCGGAGATCACCGAGATCTCCAAACACATCATGATGGAAGAGACCGAGGACGGCCTGAATATCGAGATCGTCGATCAGGACGGCCGCTCGATGTTCCCGGACGGCTCGAAATTGCCCTACGAGCGCACCCGGCAGCTGGTGGAGAAATTCGCCGCCCAGTTCAAGCAGATGCCGTACCGGCTTTCGATTTCCGGTCACACATCGGCGTCGCGTGTGCCGGCGCGTCCGGGCTATGGTCCCTGGGACCTGTCGGCGGATCGCGCCAATGCAATCCGGCAGATTCTCGCCGAAGCCGGTGTGCCGGTGTCGCACTTCTACATGGTGGCCGGACGGGCCGACACCCAGCCGCTGTTCCCGGACGATCCGTATATTGCCGCAAATCGCCGCGTGACCATTACGCTGATGCGCGAAGCGCCGGCCGTCCCGCCCGACCTGCAGCCATAAGTTTGTCAACCGGATTCTGGCCCGACTGCGCTTAAATCGGCCTGTGTCGGGTTGCGCCCTTGCGGTGCAGGAAGCCGTGCGATAATCCCGCGCCTCTTGCGGCTTGCGAACCCCTCAGGGGACACGATGACCCAGCCACCTGCTGCTTCGCCGGATGCGTCCGGTTCGAGGCCGCCTGCCGGTACCGCCGAAGGTCTGCATGGGCCGGGGCACGGTCGCGCCAATTTCTGGAAGCTCACGCTGGGCAGCGTCGGGGTCGTCTATGGCGATATCGGCACGAGTCCGCTTTACGCGTTTCGCGAGGCCGTCAACGCCGCAAGCGGCGAGGCGATTGCCACCCAGACGACCGTGCTCGGTGTTCTGTCGCTGATCGTCTGGTCGCTGATCCTGGTGGTGACGCTCAAATACATCCTGATCCTGCTGCGCGCCGACAATAACGGCGAGGGCGGAACCCTGTCGCTCACCGCTTTGGCTTTCCGCGCGCTCGGCAAGCGCACGCCACTGGTGCTGATGCTGGGCATCATCGGCGCTGCGATGTTCTATGGCTCGTCGTTCATCACGCCGGCCCTGTCCGTGATGTCGGCCGTCGAGGGCCTGAAGGCGGTATCTCCCGTTTTCGATCCGTATATCGTGCCGCTCACCATCGTCATTCTGGTCGGCCTGTTCGCGTTGCAGTCGCGCGGGACCGGCCGCATGGCGGCGCTGTTCGGGCCGATCACGCTGATCTGGTTTGTGGTGATTGCAATTCTGGGTGCCATTCAGGTCACGGCCTATCCCGCCGTGCTGCATGCGCTGAATCCCTATTATGGTGCCGTATTCCTCGCCAGCAACGGATGGATCGGGCTGATCACGCTCGGCGCGGTCTTCCTGGTGGTGACCGGCGGCGAAGCGCTCTATGCCGATCTCGGGCATTTCGGACGCAAGCCGATCGAGACGGCGTGGTTTCTGCTGGTGCTCCCGGCGCTGCTGATCAACTATTTCGGGCAGGGCGCATTGGTGCTGCGCGATCCCGTGGCAGTGGCAGATCCGTTTTTTGCCCTTGTGCCCGAACTCATGCTGATCGCGATGGTCATTCTGGCGACCGCCGCCACCGTGATTGCGAGCCAGGCGGTCATCACCGGCGCCTATTCGCTGACACAGCAGGCGATCCAGTTGGGCCTGCTGCCGCGCTTTGAAATCCGGCACACCTCGGCCACGCATTACGGGCAGATCTATATGCCGCGCGTGAACATGACCTTGCTGGTCGGCGTGATCCTGCTGGTGCTGATGTTCAAGTCCTCGAGCGCGCTGGCGTCGGCCTATGTGCTGGCGGTGGCGACGGTCGAACTGATGGCGACCCTGCTCGGCATCATCGTGATCTGGAAATTGTGGAACTGGCGCCTGATCTGGGTGGCGCTGGTGATGGGGCCGTTCGTCCTGATCGATGGCGCGTTCCTTGTCGCCACCATGCTCAAGATACTCGACGGCGCATGGGTGCCGGTCCTGTTCGGCATTGCGATCGTGGTGGTCATGCTCACCTGGCGGCGGGGCTCGTCATTCCTGCAGCAGAAGACCCGCAAGCAGGAAATCCCGCTGGATTCCCTGCTCAGCACGCTGGAGAAAAAGCCGCCGCATGTTGTCAAAGGGACTGCGGTGTTCCTGACCAGCGATCCTGCCTTTGCGCCGACAGCCCTGATGCATAACCTCAAGCACAACAAGGTGCTGCACGAACACAATGTCGTCCTGACAATCGTCTCCGCGGATACGCCGCGCGTGCGCGACGAGGACCGGGTCATCATGACGCCTTTGTCTCCGCATTTCAGCAAGGTCACGCTGACATTCGGATTCATGGAGCAACCGAACATCCCGAAGGCACTTGCCATTGCGCGAAAGCAGGGCTGGACTTTCGACATCATGTCGACGTCGTTCTTTCTCTCGCGCCGCTCGCTCAAGGCCTCGCCTCAATCGGGCATGCCCGCGTGGCAGGACCGGCTGTTCATCCGGCTGGCCCGCAGCGCCAGCGACGCCACCGACTTCTTCCAGATTCCCACCGGCCGCGTGGTGGAAGTGGGCACGCAAGTCACAGTCTGAGGCCTGGCGGCTCTCACGCCGGCGTGATCCGATATGGATAAAGCGGATAACGTTCAATAGCTTGCGGCTGCGTTGGAAGCGGCGTGTGCATTTCTGCATGGCTGGCCGCGCGCCTTTGCAATGTATCGGATGAGGCGCGGGGGCGCGATCGGCGTTATACGGCGCGCCCGCATTTCGCGGTGCAGCAATCTCGGAGTGTCCCGCTATGGTTTCCTTCACTGCCGCCGGTGAGTCCGGTGGCACCCCGCATACGGCCGACCGGTCGAAAGCGGGTTTCTTCGCGTTGATGCTCGGCAGCATCGGCGTGGTTTACGGCGATATCGGCACCAGCCCGCTTTATGCGATGCGCGAGTCCGTGCTGGCCGCAGTGGGCGCAGGCAATCCGGCGACCGAGGCGGCCGTTCTCGGCATCCTGTCTCTGATTATCTGGGCGCTGATTGTAATCGTCACGATCAAATACGTCATTCTCCTTTTGCGCGCTGACAATAATGGGGAAGGCGGCACCCTTGCATTGATGGCCTTGGCGCATCGCGCGCTCAAGCGCGGCGGTGGAATTGTCATCGCGCTGGGCGTCGTCAGCGCAGCCCTGTTTTACGGTGATGCGATCATCACGCCGGCGCTCTCGGTGCTTTCGGCGGTCGAAGGACTGAAGATCGTCGCGCCCGGCCTGGAATCCTATGTCGTCCCGCTGGCGGTAGCCATCCTGGTTGGCTTGTTTGCAGTCCAGTCACGCGGCACGGAAATGGTTGCAAGATTTTTCGGGCCGATCACTCTGGTCTGGTTCATTGCGCTCGCCGCCGCCGGTCTCTGGCATATCGGCGACAATCCGTCGGTGCTGCGGGCATTCAATCCAGCTTATGGGGTCACTTTTGTTGCAGCCAATGGCCTTATCGGCCTGTTGACGCTGGGCGGCGTCTTTCTTGTGGTCACCGGCGCCGAGGCGCTTTACGCCGACCTTGGCCATTTCGGAAAGCGCCCGATCCGCGCGGCCTGGCTCACGGTGGTGCTGCCTTCTCTGACGATCAATTATCTCGGACAAGGCGCGCTCGTCCTGTCCGATCCCAAGGCGATCGAGAATCCGTTCTTTCTGCTCTATCCGGAATGGGCCATCCTGCCGATGGTGGGGCTCGCCACTGCAGCCACCGTGATTGCAAGTCAGGCGGTCATTACCGGAGCCTATTCGATCACCAGTCAGGCAATCGCCTTCGGCCTGCTGCCGAGGCTGGAGATCCGCCACACCTCGGCGTCGCTGTTCGGCCAGATCTACATGCCACAGGTGAATTTTCTTCTGCTGGTCGGCGTGCTGGTGCTAGTGCTTTTTTTTCGCTCCTCGAGCGCACTTGCATCCGCCTATGGCATCGCGGTGACCGGCACAATGGTGGTGACGGCGCTGATGGCGTTCGTGGTGATCTGGAAGGTCTGGCGCTGGGGACTTGTCGCGGCAATTGCGATCGTCACGCCGCTGCTGCTCATCGACCTGACTTTCCTGTCCGCGAACCTGCTCAAGGTATTCGACGGCGGCTGGGTGCCGTTGGCGCTCGGA
>JAEVZN010000640.1 GCA_023392205.1 Pseudomonadota bacterium | reverse complement strand
AAGCCGCGCTCGGACTGGCGCAAGCGCTATGCCGGATGGCCGGCCTTGCGCAAACTCGAATATGTCGACGAGGTGATGGAAGAGATTGCCGGGCAACGCTCGCTGCTGCCGCGCAGCGCGGCCGTGCACCCGCTGAGCCAGATCACCACGACGCTCGAAGAACATTACGCAAAGAAGCAGGCGCTCTACGCCGTCAATACGCCGCGCACCTACGATCGCGAGTTGCATCGCATCTTCTCGGCCGAACAACGCCACCGCCATTCGCCGACGGCCGCGGCCTTTATCCGCAAGTATCGTTCACAAATCCGTCAGATCGTTGCGCGATGGACTGGCGAATATCAATTAACGCTCGACTCGGTTCTTGATGATATGATCGACCGCTGCCGCGAATTGAAGCTGCGGGCGGTCGGCCCCGAGCGGCAATTGCGGACTGATTTCATGGTTTTGCTGACGGCCAAGACCGTGCATTCGCTTTACAGTCCGTCGCGCCGGCGATGGTTCGCTCTATGAAACGCACGCGCGTTCTGGTTCTGCTGCATCCAGAACAGGCACCGCCGGACTCGATCAAGGGTTACAGCGAGCAGGACATTCTCGCTTTCAAGACCGGCTACGACGTCGTCAACACCTTGCGCAAGGCGCGTCACGAAGTGCGCGTGCTCGGTGTGCAGCATGAATTGCGTCCTATCCGCAACGAGATCGACAATTTCAAGCCGGACATCGTGTTCAACCTGCTCGAGGAGTTTCACGGCGAGCCGGCCTATGACCAGAATGTCGCGAGCTATCTCGAACTGATCCGCATCCCCTTCACCGGCTGCAATCCGCGCGGGCTGATGCTGTCGCGCGGCAAGGATCTGTCGAAAAAACTTCTTGCCTATCACCGCATTCCGGTGCCGGCCTTCGCGGTGTTTCCGATGAACCGCAAGATCAGGCGGCCCGACCGTTTGAAATTTCCGCTGATCGTCAAGACGCTGAGCGAGGACGCCTCACTCGGCATTGCGCAGAAATCCATTGTCGACAGCGACGAGAAGCTCGAAGAGCGCGTCACCTTCGTACACGAAAAGCTTGGGGTCGCTGCTATCGCCGAGCAATACATTGCCGGACGCGAACTCTATGTCAGCGTGCTCGGCAACGAGCGGTTGCGTATGTTTCCGGTTTGGGAGCTGACTTTCGGCGATGCCACGAGCCGCATCGCCACCGCCAGGGTCAAGTTCGACGTTAAGTACCAGGAGGAGCGCGGCATCCTGCAGGGACCGGCCGAAGATCTCGCGCCGGAATTGCACAAGCGCATTCACAACCTGACGCGGCGCATCTGCCGCACGCTCGAACTCGATGGCTATGCGCGCATCGATTTCCGCCTGTCCGACGACGGCGTGCCGTATTTTCTGGAAGCCAACCCCAATCCGGAAATCGCCCGCTACGAAGTGTTCGCGGAAGCGGCCGCCTATGACGGCATGAAATATTCCGAGATGCTGCGCCGGATCATCGCGCTCGGCATGCAGCGCGCCCGCCGAAAGGGCTGAAACGCCATACCTGTCACGCGCTGTTGATCGTCCGGCTGGCGGCCTTGTTTGATCCACCGCAAGGACATTCTACGTGCCTTCCATCATATTCGATACACAGAATATGACGTCGGAGGGCATGGCGATGACCGTCAATATGGGACTTGTCGACCGCGGATTGCGGCTCGTGATCGGTGTGCTGCTGATTGCCTTCGCGATCCCGATCGGATTTGAACAGACTGGCTGGAACTGGGTCGGCTGGATCGGATTGGTGCCGATCCTGACTGCGCTGATCGGCAATTGCCCGGCCTATTCGATCCTCGGCGTATCGACCTGCCCGGCGAAGCGCGTCGGGTCGCAACACGACGCTTGATAACTCGGGCGATGTTGACGTGGATGCGCGGCCTCAAGCCCGCATCCAGTCCAGCAGCGCCTGCGTGACGGCATCCGGTCGTTCCAGCGTCGAGAGATGGCCGCAATCCGGCACGCTCACAAGCCGGCTGCCGGGGATGAGACCGGCCATTTCCTCCGACAATGCAGGCGGCGTGAGCTGGTCGCCATCGCCCACCAGCACCAGTGTCGGGCATGCGATATTCGCAAGCCCCGGCCGCGAATCCGGACGCGTCATGATCGCCTGCTGCTGACGGGCGAAGGTCTCCGCCCCGCTCATCCGGCCCATACCGGTGACGATCGCCTTCAGGGCCATGTCGTCCTGCCGGTCCTTGTGGACGAGAACCTGCCACAGGGCTTCGAGGATGGCATCGAAGTCCCCTTCCCTGGCCTTGGCGATCTGGCCCTTGCGGCGTTCGGTCTGCTCGGGCGTGTCGGCGCGGGCGCCGGTATCCAGGAGCGCGAGCTTCTTCACCCGCTCCGGGGCTACCCGCATCATCGCCAGCGCGATGTAGCCGCCCATCGACAAACCGGCGAGGGCGAAATGCCGCGGGGCATCGTCCAGGATCTGCCGCGCGATCGCATCGACATGTTCGGCGCGAGTGTGGTCGGCCACCGTGACCGGCCCGCATGTCCACAAGGCGGGCAATTGCTCGGTATAGAGGCGAGCCGTGCAGGCAAGACCCGGAATCATCACAAGTGGCAGGCTGGAAGTGTCGGTCATGTCATCTTTCCGTCATCGCTGAAGGCCCGAAAACCCTTGTATTTATTTAGCTTAACGAGCGCCAGAGCATTGACTTTTGAGGCCCCGGCCTTATTTTCCCGGCAACGGTTCGATCCCGAAGATTCGACCGCCCCTCCCCGCGCAATTGACGATTTCAGGTCCGGCGCGGATGAAACCGCCGGGCGGCGCCGTTCAGAGGTTATATGTCATTTTCCCAACTCGGCCTGTCCGACAAGGTCCTGTCCGCCGTTCAGGCTGCCGGTTACACGTCTCCCACTCCTATTCAGTCCGAAGCCATTCCCCACGTGCTTGCCAGACGCGACGTTCTCGGCATCGCCCAGACCGGCACCGGCAAGACGGCAGCCTTCACGCTGCCAATGATCACGATGCTGGAAAGTGGCCGCGCCCGCGCGCGCATGCCCCGCACGCTGATCCTCGAGCCCACCCGCGAACTCGCAGCGCAGGTGCAGGAGAATTTCGAGAAATACGGCGTCGGCCAGAAACTCAATGTGGCGCTGCTGATCGGCGGCGTCTCCTTCGACGACCAGGATTCCAAGCTGACCCGCGGCGTCGATGTGCTGATCGCGACACCCGGCCGCCTGCTCGATCATCATGAGCGCGGACGCCTGTTGCTGACCGGTGTCGAGTTGCTGGTCATCGACGAAGCCGACCGCATGCTCGACATGGGCTTCATTCCCGACATCGAGCGCATCTGCAAGCTCGTCCCCTTCACGCGGCAGACGCTGTTTTTCACGGCGACCATGCCGTCGGAAATCCGCCGTATCACCGAGCAATTCCTGCACAACCCGGTCAAGGTCGAAACCTCGCGTCCCGCTACCGCCGCGACCACCATCAAGCAGGAACTGGTCAAGAGCGGCCGCGACCCGCATGAAAAGCGCGAGGCGTTGCGGCACATCCTGCGCAATGCCGAGAACTTCAAGAACGCCATCGTGTTCTGCAATCGCAAGCGCGAAGTCGCCCTGCTGCATCGTTCGCTGGTCAAGCACGGCTTCAACGCGGTGGCGTTGCATGGCGATCTCGAGCAATCCGCGCGCATGGCCGCCCTCGACAAATTCCGCAAGGGCGAGGCCGATCTCCTGATTGCCTCCGATGTCGCCGCCCGTGGCCTCGACATTCCCGATGTCAGCCATGTGCTCAATTTCGACGTGCCGTTTCACGCCGACGATTACGTCCACCGCATCGGCCGCACTGGCCGCGCGGGCAAGACTGGCACCGCCTATACGGTGGTGACATCGGCTGACCAGAAGGCACTGGGCGCCATCGAGAAGCTGATTGGCGCGCCTATTCCCTATGCCGCTGCGATGGGCACCACGCCCGTGACCGCCGCGACAACCGACACCCTGGAATCAGAAGCCCCGGCACCGCGCCGCGAACGCAGTGAGCGCGGGGGCCGTTCCCGCAACCGGCGTGCGCCGGCACCGTCCGAAGCGCCAGCACCGGCGCCGGTGGCGCGGCTCGAACCCGCCCGCAAGCGTGTCAGCAAGACGCAGGACTCCGATGCCGACCATTCGCATCTCCCCGCCTTCCTGCTGCGGCCAGTGCGCGTGAAGGCCTGATCGAAGTGGGTCCGATCCGGTCCTAACCGGATGGTGAAAAGTTGTGTGTTTTCACGGCTCTGGCGTCGCATGACGGCAGGTATTTACCCCCCGTTCATGCCTGTGGAATACCGTGAGGGCATCGATATTAGCGCTTTGGGCAGGGGACCGAAGCGCTAAAAGTTTATTGCGAAGGTATTGTGGGACGGGGGCCAGGAATGGCGACCAGCGGCGACGAATACGAGCGCACGATGGCGTTCGCCGAGATCGCTCTCGGGCAGATCAAGGCGTTGCGCCAATCGGCCAGTCCCCGCAATTACGCTATCTGGTATGCCTACGCGACCGG
>JAEVZN010000637.1 GCA_023392205.1 Pseudomonadota bacterium | reverse complement strand
GTCCCTGCGGGTCCAGCGTCTCGTGACGGCGGCGGTCGATGCCGTATTCGATGAATGGCCGCACGCCGGGCATGGTCTCATAGGAGGCGCGCAGCCGCAGTCCGGTCTGCTGATAATTGCGGTCGCTGAGGTCGAGCAAAGAGCCGTCATTGAGCGTCGCGTCCTTGTAGACGGTGCGATCGGTCGAAACCTTGCCGGACAATTCCAGCCGGTTGAAGCCTTGCGTCAGTCCGGCGGTGGCGCCGCTGGTCGTGAACAGCGGCGGGGTTGCGACATCGGTCGGCAAATTCGGATCGCCGGGATTGTCGGCGGCGATCGCATAGCGGCCTTCGATGTCGGCTTTTGTCTGCTTTGTGATGTCGATGCGCGCATTGGCCCGCAGATTGAGATCGGGCTTGGAAAGATTCTCAAGGCCGTTCTGATTGTACCAAATGTAGCTGCCCTTCAGGTCGGCGGACAATTCATGCCGCGACCAGCCCGAGCGGATCGTCATTTCCGGTGCGACCTTCTCGAAGGTCGAGCCCCGGCCGTTCAGCCGCTGTCCGGGATTGCTGTTATAGCCGCCGGAAACTTCCACCGACGGCTTGAACAGGAACGATCCGCGATAGAAGCCGACCGCGCCGAACGGATCTTCCTCGACGATGCGGCGGCGGATCGGCCGCGGCGCAATGGCGCCGGTCGCATCGAGCGGTGCGGCCGCGCTGTTGGTGGCGCGGCGTCGCTGCGCTGCGGCGCTTTCCTGGCGCTGGAAGACGGGCGCAACGGTGCGGTCGGGCCCGGACGATGCGAGGGGTGCTGCGGCCTCCGCGTCGGTTGCCGCGCGGCGCTGCGCCCTCTGTTTGCTCGCACGTCGCGCCTGCGTGTTGCTGGCATCGAAGCCGGTGGTGCCGGCGCTGGATGTCGGCAGACCGGTGGCACCGGGCCGGCTGAAGCGCGCGGCGCGTTGCGGATCGCCGTCGAAATGCGGTGAGAACAGACTCGGAATGGACGGGTCCTGCGGCAGCGGCTGCTGCGCGCGCACAGCGTCCGTGGCGCCGCATGCGAGCGCACAGACGAATGCAACAACCGACGCTTCGCGGCGAAGACGCGCCACCAGTCAACTCCTGCCGGCCGCCAGGCCGCACGATGCGGACAGACAAACGGCTGCAACCGGCGCGAGGCCGGCTGAAATGGTTAACGGAGTTAAAAGCGTTATGGTTAACGTGGGGTTAGGACGGCTGGAGACTGTCCGGCTCTGACAGGATCAAAGCCAGCCCTTGAGCTCCCGCTCGGCGATGGCGCGGATCACGCGCATGCCTTGCGCCGAATCGTTGAGGCAGGGAATGGCCGCGAATTGCTCGCCGCCATGCTCCTTGAAGATATCGCCATTCTCCACCGCAATCTCTTCCAGCGTCTCCAGGCAATCGGCCGAAAAACCCGGCGTGACGATGGCGAGTTTCTTCACCCCGCTCTGCGCCAGCGCTTCCACCGTCTTGTCGGTATAGGGTTGCAGCCATTCCGCCTTGCCGAAGCGCGACTGGAAGGTCATGCGGAACTGGTCCGCGTTCATGCCCAGCGCATCGCGCAGCAGCCGCGTCGTCTTCGCGCAATGACAATAATAGGGATCGCCCTTGTCGAAATAATCGCGCGGAATACCGTGGAAGGAGGCGATTACGACATCCGGCGTGAAGGGCAGTTTGCCAAGCTCCTCGCGGATCGAGGTGGCGACCGCATCGATATAGACCGGATCGTCATGATAGGGCGGCGCCACACGCAGGCTCGGCTGCCAGCGCATTTTCATCAGATGCGCGAAAGCGGCATCGCAGGCGGTGGCCGAGGTGGCCGCGCAATATTGCGGGTAAAGCGGCACGAACAGAATGCGGTCGCAACCCTTCGCGGCCAGCGCATCGATCGCCGAGCCGACCGACGGATTGCCGTAACGCATGCCCCATTCGACGGCGATGCGCGGATCGTTGCCCGCCAGCATGACGGCGAGCTTGTCGCTTTGCGACCGGGTGATGGTCTTGAGCGGAGATTCGTTGCGCTCCTTGTTCCAGATCGTGTCGTAATCGTGCCCCTTGCTGCGCGGACGCAGCGTCAGGATGATCAGGTTGAACACGAGCTTCCAGGTGAGCGAGTTTTCCTCGATCACCCTTTTGTCGGACAGGAATTCCTTGAGATAGCGCCGCATCGACCAGTAATCGGTAGCGTCCGGCGTGCCGAGATTGGCGATCAGCACGCCGATCCGGCCCGATTTCGCCGGCGGATGCCCCTCGGGACGATGACGCGTCCCGGCGAGATCCAGTGCGGATGGCGATGCGTCGTTCATGATCCCATGCTAATCCATGCAAAGACGCTGGAAATCAATGGCAAAATGACCATCACCCGTCGCCTGCTGCTGCTCGGTTCCGCGGCCCTCACCTTGTTTGCAGGTCTCCCGCGCCCGCTGCGCGCGCAGACCCGGCAGGCGAAACTGACCTTTGTCCTCGTGAACGACATCTATCAGATGACGGAACTGGCGGCACCCGATGGCACGCCGCGCGGCGGATTTGCGCGGCTGGCGGCGGTCGTGAAGGCCGAGCGCGCGAAGGGGCCGGTCATTTTCGCGCATGCCGGCGACACCCTGTCGCCCTCGCTGATGTCGGGACTGGATCAGGGGGCGCATATCATGACCCTGACCAACATGATCGCGCCGGACATTTTCGTGCCCGGCAATCACGAATTCGATTTCGGCAAGGACGTGTTTTTCAAACGGATGGCGGAAGCGGAATTTCCGCTCTACGGCGCCAATATCCGGCTGGCCGACGGCAGGCTTGCGCCGGGGCTGAGGGAGCGCGCCATCGTCGAGGTGGATGGCGTGCGGATCGGGCTCACCGGCGCCACCGACGAGGACGCCGTGACACTCTCCGATCCGGGCGACCTCACATTTCCGTCATCGGTCGACACAGTGACCGCGCAAGCCGCCCTGCTGCGCAAGGAGGGTGCGGACCTCGTGGTTGCCGTGGTGCATACCGGCCGCGCCAGGGACGAGGAGATGCTGCGCCTGCGCGTGGCCGACATTCTGCTCAGCGGTCACGACCACGATCTGTGGCTGAGCTATGACGGCCGCAATCTCGGAGCGGAGTCGAGTTACGACGCGCATTATGTCACCTGCATCGACGTCACCGTGACGCTGCGCGAGACCGACGGACGGCGCGAGGCGATCTGGTCGCCGGAGGTGCGGATCGTCGATACGCGCAATGTGACACCCGATCCTGAAGTCCTGGCGGCCGTGCAAAGCTACGAGAAGACGCTCTCCGGCGCGCTCGACGTTGCGATCGCAACCACCGCCGTCGAACTCGACAGCCGCAACGTAACCGTGCGCACGCAGGAAGCGGCCATCGGCAATCTGGTGGCCGATGCCCTGCGCACGCAGAGCGGCGCGGAGATCGCCATCACCAATGGCGGCGGCATCCGCGGC
>JAEVZN010000561.1 GCA_023392205.1 Pseudomonadota bacterium | reverse complement strand
TCCACACGGAGCGGGAGGGAGACCATGCCGTTGGAACTCAAAAGGGGCCGGCTTCCCCAGCCATGCACGCGCGGGCTGCTTGCGGCGGTCCTGTTTGCATTACTGGCTTTTCTGCCGGTGCAGGTTGCGGCGCAGACCCAATCTCCAGCCACACAGCAGGCGGACACGTCAGGTCCGCCACGCACCATGGCCGAATTCTTTCAGCGCTGGACGCGGATGCCAGGCACCGAACCGGTCGCGCCGCAGGCGGAGCCGGCCCCGGCACCTGCCGTTCAGGCCAAGCGTGCGCCACGCCGGGCCTCGCGCAGCAAGACGCGCAAATCCCGTTCTCGTGCGGCAAAAAGAATCAAGGCCGCGCCACCCGTGCAGCAGGAGGTTGAAGAGCCGGCGCAGACCGCCGCGCCCGATGCGCCCGCCGTGACGGATTGGCCGGATGCGGAGACGCATGCAAACACCTACGACCTCACGCCCTTCGAGGTGAAGACCGTGCGCGAAATGGTCGAGGCCGAGGTCGCTGAACTTGAAGCGGCGACGCAAGCCGCAGTGATCGAGGCGCCGGCATCGCCGGTGACCGCACAAGGCGAAACGTTGCTCGATCCACAAGACCTGAGCCCGCTCGACATGGCTTCGGCGGATGCAGCGCAGGCTCTGCCGGTGCGGGCCAGCACGGATGGCCGGGGCGGCGGTCAGGCCGACACGGACGACAGCCTGCCGCCGGTATCGCTCAGTGCCTTCGCGCAGGACCTCGAAAATCCCTCGATGACCTACTGGCTGGAGGCGATGCTGTTAATGCTCGCAGGAGCGATGGCGGGTTTCGCGGCCTGGCGGTTTTTCGCCTTTCGATGAACGCATCTGCCGGCTGAAACGATCAGCGCCGCAGCTTCTCGAGTTCAGGAAAAGGCTTCCACTCCACGGCCGCGCATTGATCGCCGGTCGCCGGCTGCATGGTGTCGAGCCGCCCGCCGATAAAGGCAACGATACGGTCCTGCGATCCCTGATACTTGCCGACCGAATTCTTCGCATTGTAGCGCAAACAGAGCATATAGCGCTGGGTGCCGGCCACCGGGCGCAGCGCGGGCTCGGTGATGAATGCGCCGCGCACGCCGGTCGGATCGTTCAGATAGACGCGCAGATAGGCCAGAACATCCGCCCGGTAATTGTTGGGCATGACATTGGGTTCGCTGCTCATCACCGATGGCGGCGACGATGCGCAGGCGCCAAGCATCAATGCTGCGCCTGCCGCAAGACAAACGCCGCGCAGGCCGGAGGCGCGCGTCAACGCGCGCTCTGGGCGTCCTGGATGATCCGCCATAGCCGCTCCGGTGTCGCCGGCATTTCCACATGCTCGATCCCGTAGGGCGACAGCGCATCGACAATTGCGTTGATAACCGCCGCCAATGCGCCGACCGTACCCGCCTCCCCCGCGCCCTTCACACCAAGAGGGTTCATCGGCGTCAGCACCTCGTTCGCCTTGCAGACGAAGCTCGGGAAATGCGCTGCCCGCGGCATCGCATAATCCATGAACGAGCCGGACAGAAGCTGCCCATCCTCGTCATAACGGATGTCCTCGAACAGGATCTGCCCAACCCCCTGTACCACGCCGCCATGCACCTGCCCCTTGACCAGCATCGGATTGACCACGCGGCCCACGTCATCCACCACGACATAACCGATAAGTTGGCAGCGACCTGTATCGGGGTCGATCTCGACCTCGCAGACATGACAGCCATTCGGAAAGGTCGCAGCCTTGGGCGCCGCGATGACCTTTTCGGAGAAACCGAAATCCCCGCCGAGGCTCGGATCGCGCATCGTGTAGGACAGTTTCGCGACGTCCTTGATGCTTATCCGCCGGTCGGTCCCGGCAATCGCGAAATACCCGGCTTCGAATACGATGTCGCCGGTATCGGCCTCGAAATGCACGGCAGCGATTTTCTTGCCGCGTTCGGCCAGCCGCTCGGTGGCGCGGATCAGCGAATTGGAACCGGTGATAATCGAGCGGCTGCCGAAGGTTCCGGTGCCGTATTCAATGGCATCGGTGTCGCCATAGCGCACCCGGACGTCAGACGGCTCGATGCCGAGTATGTCCGCGGCGATCTGCGCGAAGGCGATCTCGTGCCCCTGCCCATGCGAATGCGAACCCATCTGCAAGGTCACATTGCCGGTGGAATCGAACTTGATCTCCGCGCTTTCCGGCATGGGTGCGGGCGCCGGCCCGGCGGAGATTTCGATTGCATTGGCCATACCGATACCGCGCAGCTTGCCGCGCTTTTTGGCATCCTTGCGACGCGCCGGAAAATCAGCCCAACCTGCAAGCTCCAGCGCATCGTCCATATTGCGTTCGAATTCGCCGGAATCGTAGGTGAAGACGAAATTGGTGTCGAACGGCATCTGGTCGGGCGCGATCAGATTGCGGCGGCGCAATTCTACGGGATCGAACCCGCAGCGCTTCGCGGCAAGATCGATCACGCGCTCGATGGCATAGGTGGCTTCCGGCCGCCCCGCCCCGCGATAGGGAGCCGTCGGCGGCGTATTGGAGAAAATGCCCGTGACCCGCGAATGAATATGCGGCGTGCGATAGACACCGGCCAGACCGCCGAGATTGTTGGTGGAGACATGCAGTCCCATCGGCGAGATATAGGCCCCGACATTTGCGAGCGTATCCACCTTGAGCGCGAGAAAATTTCCCTTCTCGTCGAGCCCGAGCGTCGCGGTCGAGTAATTGTCGCGGGCATGGAAGTCGGACAGGAAGCTTTCGCCGCGCTCGGCCATCCACAGGACCGGGCGGTCGGTGAGCCGTGCGCCGACCATCGCCAGCACATATTCCGGGAACGGCGCTTCCTTCAGCCCGAAGCCGCCGCCGACATCGGGCGACACCACACGCACGCGATTTCCGGGCAGACGGAAAATATCGTTCGCCAATTGATCGCGGACGGCGTGGGGATTTTGCAGGCCGCAATGCAGCGTATAGGCCTCACCGGCCGGATCGTAGGTGGCGAGTGCCGCGCGCGTTTCCATCGTCACCGCGGTGATGCGATTGATGGCGTAAGTAATGCTGATCTGGTGCTTGGCCTTGGCCAGCGCCTCGTCCACCGCGTTGCGGTTGCCGGCATCGAACACGAAACAGATATTGCTCGGCGTCTGCTCCCAGACCTGCGCCACACCCTCGTCGGTCGCGATCCGGGTCTCGGTCACCGCCGGCAGCGCCTCATATTCGACGCCGATCGCTTCGGCGGCATCCTTGGCCCGTTCGATGCTGTCCGCGAACACGGCCGCGACCGGATCGCCGACAAATTGCACGCGATCGCGGGCCAGGAACCGGTAAGGCGGCTCGAAATTGGGTGAGCCGTCCGGCGCCTGTCGCTTCACCTTGGAGGGGATGGTGCCGAGTTCGGTGAGTTCGGGCGATTCTCCGGTCAGCACCAGATGCACGCCCGGCATGGCCTTGGCCGCCTCTATGTCGATGGAGACGATGCGGGCGGAGGCATAGGGAGAGCGCAGTACAAACAGCCGCAGCGCATGGGCGGGCGCCAGATCGGCGGTATAGCGGCCGAGGCCGCGAACGAGGCGGATGTCTTCAGTGCGCGGGAGCGACTTGCCGATGAAGCGATATGTCATGCGGGATCAAGGGGATCGGAGGGACAATGGGTCCTCTCCATAGCGGCTTTGCGGGCCGCCGTCATGCATTCATGCCACCGTCGGACATATAGACGCTGCCGGTGCAAAAACTGGAGGCGTCGGAGGCGAGGAATAGCGCGGTTTGCGCGATCTCTTCTGGCCGAGCATGGCGGCCCAGCGGGATTTGTCCATCGATCATTTTCGTGGCGTCCGTACCGATGGCCGCCCCGATTCTCTCCTCGATATCGCCCTGAAAGTCGTTGTCGACAGGTCCGGGCGCCAGCACGTTGACCCGGATGCAACGCGCGGCCGCTTCCTTTGCCACCACCCGCATCAAACCGATGACCGCGTGTTTGGAGGTGGCATAGCCGACGATGCCCGGCGCCGATGTGACCCCCATGATCGAGGACGTGATGATGATCGAGCCGCCATCGTTCATCAGCGGCAGGCCGTATTTGCAGGCGAGGAAGGAGGCGCGCACATTGACAGCCATGATGCGGTCGAACACCTCGTCGGGATAATCGGTGACAGGTGCAATTGCGCCGCTCATCCCGGCATTGCTGAAGATCACGTCGATCCTGCCGAAGCGTGACACGGTGGCGTCGAGATAATTCCGGGTGGCGTGGGTATCGGCCACATCGGCAGCAAAGGTATCGATGCGGTCGGCATGGCCGACCGACTGGACCGCCTTCGCCAACAGACTGGCATCGCGGTCGACCAGCATGATCTTCGCGCCCTCCCCGGCCATGAGTTTCGCGCTGGCAATCCCGATGCTGCCGGCACCGCCGGTGATGACGCACACCTTGTCCTGCATTTTCGTCACGGCGTTCTCCCCCTTTTTTGAGTTTCAGCTACCGCGTCTTCTTGGCATTTCTTCCTTCGCCTCCCTCGTTCCCGGATGGGACATATCGAAATCCCAACTATTTCATCAGGTCCTGCAACAGATCACGCAAAGCGTCCGGCGCAGTGATATGCGGATTGTGGCTGGCATCGATCTCCGCACAGGGCCAACCCTCTTCTTTCGCACGCGATACAAATTGTCCGAACACATCCTGCGGTGGAATGCGGGTGCAATGGATGTAGCTGCGCTTCGGCATTGGTCCGGACGATAATGCGATCCTTGTCTCGAAGGATTTGAGCGGATGCATCATCCGGCGCGACGCGGCCCAGGCGGCATAATCGGGCGGCGTATCCGGCGGCATCGGGTTGGACGGCACCTTCCAGCCTTCGCCCTGTTCGGCTGCGCCTTGCCGCATCCTGGCTTCCGTGTCCGGCCCGACCAGATCGAACAAGCTCTGCCCATCGCGCGGCGCAAATGCATCGAGATAGATGAGATGGGTCACGCGACCGCCGGCACGGTCGGCAACGCCGGTCGCGACCATGCCGCCATAGCTGTGGCCGATCAGCACGACATCGGTGAGGTCTTCGTATTGCAGCACGCCGAGCACATCGGCGATATGGGTATCGAGATCGATCCCCCGATGAATGAGGTGGGCGCGCTCCCCAAGTCCCGTGTAGCTCGGCGTATAGACCTCGTGCCCTGCGGCGCGCAGCAGCGGTCGCATCTTCTGCCACGCCCAGGCCGACGACCAGGCCCCATGCGCCACCACAATCGTTGCCACAATATCCCCCCTATACCGCTGCGCGCGCAATTGTATCGCCGCACGGCAGGCGGAATGCAATTCCCCATCGCGTGGCCGGGATTGCGGCGTTGACCGGTCAGACACGCGCTTTACATGGACGCCATCTTCGCTCAGGAAGAAAAGAAAACGACAAGAACACTGGGAGCGAAAAATGTCCGCCCGCACGCGACCGCCCTTCCGCGCCGATCATGTCGGCAGTCTGTTACGGCCGCCCGTCCTGCTGCGCGCGCGCGAGGATTTTGCGGCGGGACGCATCGACGCCGCGGCCTTGCGGGCCATTGAGGACGACGCCGTCGCTGCGGTGGTGCGCCGCCAGCAGGATGTGGGGCTGCAGGCGGTGACGGACGGCGAGTTCCGCCGCGTCGACTGGTTCATGGATTTCAAATACAGCATCGGCGGTGTGGAAAAGCTGCCCGATACTGTCAAGGTGCCGTTCCGCAGCAAGACCGGCGATATCGATTTTGAGTTCGTCGCTTACCGGATCGGCGAGCGGATGCATCTCGACCGCACGATCTTTGCCGAGGATTTCAGGTATCTGAAATCGGTCGCGGGCGTGACGCCGAAACTCACCATGCCCTCGCCCTCCATGATGCATTATCCGGCCGGACGCGGGGTCGACCGCGATGTCTATCCCGACTGGGACCTTTTCTTCGACGATCTCGCAATTATCTACCGCAAGCAGATTGCAGGCCTTGCCGCTCTCGGTTGCACTTACCTGCAACTCGACGATACCAGCCTCGCCTTTCTCAACGATCCCAAGCGGCGCGCCATGCTCGGTGACGGCGCCGAGACCCAGCACCTGCGCTATATCAGGCTGTTCAACGATGCGATTGCTGAAAAGCCCGACGGCATGGCGATCTGCACACATCTGTGCCGCGGCAATTTCAAGTCGGCCTGGATGGCGGAAGGCAGCTACGCGCATGTCGCCGAGGCTTTGCTCAACGATCTCAATGTCGACGGGTTCTTCCTGGAATATGACGACGAGCGCTCTGGTGGCTTCGAGCCGCTCCGCTTCCTGCCCAAGGGCAAGATGGTGGTACTCGGCCTCGTGACCACCAAGACCGGGAAGCTGGAGAGCAAGGACGCTCTGAAGCGACGCATCGACGAAGCGGCAAAATACGCCCCTCTCGATCAGCTGTGCCTGTCGCCACAATGCGGCTTCGCGTCGACGGCGGCGGGGAATCTTCTGACCGAGGACGAACAATTCGCAAAGCTTGCGCTGATCGTGGATGTGGCACGCGAGGTATGGGGCGATTGATGCAGGAGCGTTTCGACGGTGTCGTGGTCGCGGGCGCAGGCCCTGTCGGACTTGTCGCGGCGCTGAAGATCGCGCGCGCCGGCATTCCGGTGCTGGTGCTGGACAGCGAACCGGAGATCATCGGCTGGCCGCGCGCCATCGTCTATCACGCGCCCACCGTGCAGATGCTGGACCGGCTGCGATTGCTGGATGAATTGAAGGTCGCCGGTATCCTCAAGCAGGACTACCAGTTCCGGACCGTGGACGGCCGCATCCTCGCCGCGCCCAGCATGGAGGTCTTGCAGCCGGAGGATACTGCCTATCCCTTCAACCTGCATATGCCGCAGCATGAACTGGCGCGCGTGATCCTGCGCCGCCTTTTGGAATTGCCTGGGACGGACGTGCGCTGGAGCAACCGCGTCACCGGTCTGGCGCAGGACGCCACCGGACTGACCGTACATGTGGACGCGGACGGACGCGCCTATGACATCCGCTGCAACTGGCTGGTCGGAGCCGATGGCGGACGCAGCACGGTACGCGCAGCGCTGGGCCTCACCTTCGAGGGCTATACGCATCCCGAGCGGCTGGTCTCCACCAATGTCGTATACGATTTCGAGCAGCGCGGCTATGCGCGCGCCAACTTCATTGTCGACCCTGTGCATTGGGCGGTGATCGTGAAGGCCGACCGGCACGGATTGTGGCGTGTGACTTTCGGCGAGGACGCCTCGTTGCCGGAAGACAGCGTGCGCGACCGCGTGGCCAATCATTACAAGGCGCTGCTGCCGGACGATGGCGCTTACGAACTGCAGGCGGTCAGTCCGTTCCGGGTGCATGAACGCGCGGCAGAAACCTTCCGCGTGGGCCGCGTGCTGCTGGCCGGGGATGCCGCCCATGTGTGCAATCCCTTCGGCGGACTCGGCCTTACGTCGGGCCTGCTCGATGCCGATTTATTGGGCGATGCCCTGCCGGCGGTCATTCACGGTCAGGCGGACGAGACTTTGCTGGACCGCTATGCGCAGGAGCGGCGCCGGGTCTTCACCGAAGTTACCGCACCGGCGGCGGCCGAGAACAAACGCCGCCTGTCGGAAAGCGACCCGGAGCGGCAACGAACGGACCATGAGCGCTTTGCACGCCTGCGCGCCGACAAGGCCTTCCAGCGCGAGGCGTTAAGCTTCACCGCCAAGCTCGTGGGCCGGCCCATCGGATTGCCGGGAGCCGCTTCGGCCGCCTGACCGCCCACCCCGCCTGCGGCGCCGTGACCGGCACGATGCGGGTGACTTTGTGCATCGCGGAGATTGAATTGTTGGACATCCAACTATAGCCTGCGACCGGATCGAATTGACACGATCGGATTTGCGGACGCGCAACGCCCGACGGGAACGCAACTTGCGGCCCCGGAGCGCAGCGTCAACCGCAGACGCCAAACGGCTACAGCCGCATCCTTGGGAGGATATATCGATGACTTTCTACCGTTCAAAAACCTTCGGCGCAGCCGCGCTCGCGCTGACGCTTGCCGCGGCGCAACCCGCCGCTGCACAACAGGAACTGATCTTCGGAAGCTGGACCCCGGCGCGCGAATACCAGAACGCGTATGTGATGCCGGATATCTTCAAGACCATCGAGAAAGAGACCAACGGACAGATCAAGTGGAAGCTGGTTCCCGGTGGCCAGTTGGCCGACGGCAAGACCACCTTCACCGCCGTCAAGGACGGACTGATCCAGGCCGGCCTCGCCGTCCCGACCTATGTGCCGAACACGGTTCCCGCCCTGTTCATGATCTACTCCACCGTGATCCTCGGGCATAACGACGTGGTGGCCGCCTCTGCCGCGGCCATGGAGACAGTGTATCTGAACTGTCCCGAATGCCTCGAAGAGGTGAAGAAACTCAATGCAGTGCCGCTGGGCGGCTGGACAACATCGGCCTATCTCCTCGCCTGCCGTGAACCGGTGAAATCGCTGTCCGACCTCAAGGGCAAGCGCATCCGCGCCACCGGCGGCAATGCCGAAATGTTCAAGATGGCCGGGGCCGTGCCTGTCGGCGCAACGCTGGTCGAAGCGGTGAGCCTCCTGCAGCGTGGCGGTCTGGATTGCCAGCACGGCATTGCCGACTGGATGCGCACCTTCGGCTATGCCGATTTCGCCAAATACGTGACCGATATCCCGCTCGGCCTGACCGGCCCTGCCATCGGCATGTTCATGAACCGCGACACCTGGAACAAGTTCACGCCCGAACAAAAGAAGCTGCATCTGGAACAGGCCGCCATCATGAGCGCGAAGATGGCGATCGGCAACTTCATTGTCGCCAACGAAGCCGGCCTGCAGACCGTCATCAAGGACAAGGGCGTTCAGCTCGTGAAGCCCGACGCCGATTTCGAGAAGATGACGACCGAGTACAAGAAGACCGAGCGTGACCGTAATGTCGAGATCGGCAAAAGCTTCGGCCTGAAGGATCCGGGCCGGATCATCGATGCCTATGAAGCAAGCGTCGAGAAGTGGCGCAAGCTTTCGGCAGAAATCGGCCGCGACACCGACAAGCTGATCGAAGTGCTCAATCGCGAGATCTATTCCAAGATCGACGTCAACAAGCTCTGACCCTTACCGAAAAGCTGCCGCCGGAGCGATCCGGCGGCAGCATTCGGGTTCGCCCTACCGGCTGTTTCGCCGCTTGCTTCCCGTCACTCCGCCGACAAAGCCCGACATATCGCCATGCAACGCCTCCTCAGATGGATTGAATGGCCGATCCATATTTTCATGTGGGTCGCGCTCGGCGCCGGGACACTCATGATGCTGCATGTCAGCGCCGATGTGACCGGACGGGCTTTTTTCGGACGGCCGATCGACGGCTCCACCGAAATCGTTTCCGCCTATTACATGGTGCTCGTCGCCTATTTGCCCTGGGCCTATCTGGCGCAGGACAACCGGCATTTGAGCGTCGATGTGTTCACACGCCTGCTGCCGCCTAAGGCCTCGTTCTGGCTGGATATCGCGGTCAAGATTTTCGTCGTCGGCTACCTGACCCTGTTCGTCTGGCAGACCGGCTCACAGGCCATCGGACAGACCCGCATGGGCGAAGTCTGGCAGGCCGGCACCACGTTCATTCCGGTCTGGCCGAGCCGTTGGGTTCCAGCCGTCGCTGGCGGCCTGATGCTGCTCTATCTGGCGCTCAAGATCGTCGATGAGATCCTGACCGGTCCGCGACCTACCGAATCGCGGAGTGAACCGGCGTGAGCACACTCGGCGTTGCCGGCACCAGCATCGCCCTGATGCTGCTTCTGATCGGCCTGCGCGTGCCGATCGGCGTCGCCATGGGTGGCGTCGCGCTGCTCGGACTTTGGTACCTGCGCAATTTCAATGTCGCGCTGAGTGTGCTGCGCGACACACCGTTCGTATTTGCTGCCAATTGGGATCTCTCAGCAATCCCGATGTTCCTGCTGATGGGCGCGATCGCCGCCAATTCCGGAATCGGTGCCGCGCTGTTCCGTGCGGCCTATGCCTGGTTCGGGCGGCTGCCCGGCGGACTTGCCGTCGCCACCAATTGGGCCTGCGCGGGTTTCGGCGCGGCCTCCGGTTCCAGCATCGCCGCCGCCGCCGTGATGGCGCGACTCTCGGTGCCGGAAATGCTCAAGAACAAATACGACCGCGCGCTCGCCACCGGCGTCTGCGCCAGCGGCGGCACGCTCGACGCGCTGATCCCGCCCAGCATCCTGTTCGTGGTCTACGGCGTGTTCGCCGAAGTGTCGGTTGCGCAATTGCTGCTGGCCGGCATCATTCCCGGTTTGCTGACCGCCGGCGTCTATATGGCGATGATCGTGATCCGCTGCTGGCTCAATCCGAAACTCGGCCCGCCGGTCAAGTTCGAAAGCCATCAGGCGATGTGGGCCGAACGCTGGGCGTCGCTGCGCGATATCTGGCCGATCATGGTGCTGATCGCGGCCGTCATGGGCGGTCTCGATTGGGGGGTGATGTCGCCGACCGAATCGGGCGCCGTCGGGGCCTTGGTTGCGGCGCTGATCGGCATCGTGCAGGGCAAGCTCTCGCTGCGCGGCTTCATCGACAGCCTGAAGGATGCCATGGGCACCACCGCCCAGCTGTTCTTCGTGGGCATCGGCGCGGTGATCTATACGCGCTTCCTGGCGCTGTCCGGCAGTTCGTCCCTGTTCACCGAGATGGTCGGCGCATGGGCGCTGGACCCGATCCTGCTCGTTATCTCGATTTCGCTGATCTACATCGTGCTCGGCATGTTCCTCGACCCGCTCGGCATGATCCTGCTGACAGTGCCGGTCTTTGTCCCGATGTTCATCGCGCTCGATCTCGATCTGATCTGGCTGGGCGTGCTGGTGGTGAAATATATCGGCATCGGCCTGCTGACGCCGCCGGTCGGCTTCAACATTTTCGTCGTCGCCGGCGCACTCAACAACCAGATCCCGCTCACGACCATCTATCGCGGCTGCTACTGGTTCCTGGCCTGCGAAGTTGTGGTGATGACGCTGCTGATCTCCTTCCCTCAATTGTCGTTGTGGCTGCCCAGCACAATGAACTGACACGGAAATATCGCTGGCCATTGCCAAGAACCGGAACTCCCGCTGCATCCATGCGTTTGGCGCGTATCGTTCACCGGGAGATACCGTCATGGCCGCAGAGAAAACCCTCGAAGACCTTTTCCTCGATACGTTGAAAGACATCTATTTCGCCGAAAAGAAAATCCTTACAACTTTGCCGAAAATGGCCAAGGCCGCGCATTCCGACCAGCTGCGCAAGGCCTTCGAGAAGCATCACACGGAGACCGAAGGCCAGATCGAACGGATCGAGCAGATTTTCGAAATGATCGAGAAGCCGGCGCGCGGCAAAACCTGCCCCGCCATCCTCGGCCTGGTCGAGGAAGGACAGGAGATCATGAAGGAATTCAAGACCTCCGATGCCCATGATGCCGGATTGCTGTCTGGTGCGCAGGCGGTCGAGCATTACGAGATTTCCCGTTACGGGACATTGATCGCCTGGGCCGATCAGCTCGGCATGCGGGAAGTCTCGCGGCTCCTGAAGAAGACGCTGG
>JAEVZN010000255.1 GCA_023392205.1 Pseudomonadota bacterium | reverse complement strand
CATTCAGGGCCACCCGGCCGTCCGCGCCCGCAGAAGGTTCGGCGCGGATTTCGCCTTTCAAGGTGGCGGGGGACGCCGCCGCAGCCACCCGCTGCAGCGTTTCGGACCATTCCGGCAGAAAGCGCGTGCCGAGTGCGGCCAGTGTCTTGCCGTCAGGGAACGCAGCGTCGAATGACAACTGCCCGGCCGGTCGGTCCGCCTTGAGGTCGATACGTCCGCTGGCCGAGACATTGGCGCCGCCGAAATCGTCAATCGACAGAGTTTCGATGGCCAGCGCTTCCCCGTTCAGTGTCAGCGCCACATTGACCCGGTGCGCGTCGATCCCGGCATAGCGCAACCGTCCGAGTTGCAGGCCGAGCGTGACCTCCTCGGGCCGCTCGATCTCGCGTGCGGAGGCGCCGGCAATATCGATCAGCGCGTCGAGATCGATGTCCTCGGCCTTGAGGTTGGCGGTCACGCGCGCGCCCTGCGCCTCGTATGCGGCCACATAGGAGAGCGAGCCGCCAAACGCGTTGCGATCGAGGCTTGCATTCAGGCCTTCGAGCGCGAAGCGGCCGGGCGACCAGGTCAAGTCGCCACGCAATTTCAGCGGCTTCGACGGTGCGGGCAGTACATTGGTATGACCGTCGAACCAGGACATGAAGACGCGCGGATCGCCGGCGCTGATATTGACCGGACCGGCAAAGCCGGCCTCCCCGGCATCGCCCAGCCTGCCGCTGGCCTGCACATGTGTATGGCCGGGCGCGCGGATTTCCAGACCCGCAATCGAGGCGCCGTCGCGAGAGATTTCCAGATCGCCGCGTACATTCTGAAGGACCGCGCCGCCCAGGGTCACGGCATCGATGCCGAAGCCGATCTGGACCGGCAGAGGCGGCTGCCAGGTCTCCATGGCGCCGGCCAGCAGATAGCCCAGAGCGTCCCGCGGCGTGGCCGGCTTGCCCTCCGCCACCGCCAGCAGGCGGTCGGCATCGAGCTGATGCGCGCTCACGATCACATCGAGGCGCGGATCGGCGCCGAAGCGCGCTTCCGCGGTGGCATTCAGCTTCAGGGCGCGTTCGTCCGGCCCGTATTGGATGTCGACCTGTTCGAACAGCGCCTTGGCCGCATCCGCCTTGACCTGCGAGCGCACATGCCAGGGCTCGGCGAAACCCCTGTCGCCCTTGCCGGCCGGAATCCGTCGCGACAGCGAGGCCAGGCCCTCAAAGCGCGGCGTGCCGTCGACGAGATTGAGCAGGCCGTCCGCTTCGGCGACCACCGGACGGCCGGACGGCTCGAGCGTGAGCTTGAGGCGCGTGCCCGCAGGCTCGGGACGGCCGGCCGAGATGCGGTAGGCGTACAAGCCGCCATCCAGAACGAAAGCCCCCTCGCCCCGGAACGGCCCGCGCAGCGCGCGCACTTCGCCGTTGAACCAGAGCTTGTCGAGGGCCGCCTGTGCGCCGCTCTTGCCATCGGAGAGAACGACGCGCGCATCCTCGACCACAAGCTTGTCGATGGACAGGGCCTCGACATTCATACCGGCAAGCGCGGCGGGCGCGATGGCCGCGCCATCCTGGCCGAGCGCCAGTTGCAGTTCCGGGCCGATGAGACGCATCTCTACGGCGTTAAGCTTGCCGCTCAGCAGCGGCGGGAGGGCGAATTCGATGCCGAGCGCCCGCGCCCGCACCGTCTGCGGGTCGCCGGGCTCGCCGATCTGGATGTCATTGAGGTTGAGGGTTGGCGACGGCAGCAGCCGCACATCCATCGGGCCTGCCACGCGCACCGGCAGCCCGACCAGCTGGCTCGCCTGCTGTTCGAACGTGGCGCGGTGGGCGTTCCAATCGACGAAATGAGGCCCAAGCAGAGCGGCCAGCAATGCCAGGATCAATGCGATCGCCAAACTGAGCAAAGTCGTCTGCACAAGGCCACCAGAATCGAAAGGCTCGCCCGCGCGAGCCTAACCGCTCCATCCCGCAAAAACAGGCGCACAAGCCGAAACAGGGCCTGCATCGACATCAGGCATGCATGAATGAGAGGCATGCAAGAATAAGGTCATTTGCGCCGCAAACCGGCCGCCTGCAAGCGTCGCAACCGGAAGATAGTGCGGTTTGGCGGCGAATCTATGGTTCCGTGCCCAAAGGGGGCAGCATCTTGCCCGGATTCATGATGTTGTCGGGGTCCAGCGCCTGCTTCACCGCCCGCATGGCGGCAAGAGCAGGGGCGCCATGTTCCGCGAGCAGGTATTTCATCTTGCCCTGCCCGACCCCGTGTTCGCCCGTGCAGGTACCGCCCATCGCCAGCGCCCGCTCGGTCAGCCGGGACAGGAACTTCTGCGCGGCCGCCATTTCCGCGTCATCGTTCACATCGACCACCAGCGCGACGTGGAAATTGCCGTCGCCGACATGGCCGACGATCGGGCCGAGCAGCCCGGTCTCGACCAGATCGCGCTGGGTCTCGGTCACGCATTCGGCGAGCCGCGAGATCGGCACGCAGACATCGCTGGCCAGCGGCTGCGAGCCCGGCCGCAGCGCCTTTGCCGCCCAGTAACCGTCATGGCGCGCCTGCCAGAGCCGCGTGCGGTCCTCCGCCCTGGCCGTCCATTCGAACGGCCCGCCGCCGAGATCGGCCGCGATCTCGCCGAAACGCTGCGATTGTTCGGCGACGCCCGCCTCGGTGCCGTGAAACTCGAGCAGCAGCAGGGGCCGCTCCGGCAGCGTCAGTTTCGAATAGGCGTTGCAGGCCCGCACCTGCACTTCATCGAGCAACTCGATCCGCGCCACCGGAATGCCCGACTGGATGGTGAGGATGGTGGCATTGCAGGCATCCTCCACACTCGGGAACGGGCAGATGGCGGCGGCAATCGCCTCCGGGATGCCATGCAGCTTCAGGGTCAGTTCGGTAATGATGCCGAGCGTGCCTTCCGACCCCACGATCAGCCGGGTCAGGTCGTAACCGGAGGAGGATTTGCGCGCCCGCGTGGCCGTGGTCATCACCTCGCCATTGGCGAGCACCACCTGCATCGAGAGCACGTTATCCTTCATCGTACCGTAGCGAACCGCATTGGTGCCCGAGGCGCGGGTCGCCGCCATGCCGCCGAGCGAGGCATCGGCGCCCGGATCGATGGGAAAGAACAGGCCCTGGTCGCGCAGATGCTCGTTCAGAATCTTGCGGGTGACGCCGGGCTGGATGACACAATCGAGATCCTCCGGATGCACCGCCAGGATGCGGTTCATGTCGCGGAAATCGAGACACACGCCGCCCTCCGGCGCGTTGACATGACCTTCGAGCGAAGTGCCGGTGCCGAACGCGATCACCGGCACCTTGTACCGCGCGCAGATCCGCACCGCCGCCTGCACGTCGGCGGTATCCTGCGGGAATATCACCGCGTCCGGCGGCTGGTTGGCGATCCAGGTGGTGGTGTGGCCATGCTGCTCGCGCACCGCCTGGGAGGTGACGAGGCGATTGCCGAAATGCGCGGCGAGCTCGGACAATGCCGTCTCCAGCGCGCCCCGGTCGCGTCGCGTTTTGGACGAATGGGCCAGCCCAGCTGCAACCGCCATCAACATTCCTTCCTTTGCCGTCCCTGCGAATGGCGGCGACGTTATCAGAGGCGCCCTTCGCCGCAACCGCGTGCGCGATGTGTCCGCCCCTGAACCGATATTCAGGCGGCGGCATCCGAACGGAATTGAAGCAACGCCTCTCACGCGGATTTCCATCAAATCGGAACGATCAAGCTGCCCCGGAATTACCTAAATTACAGCTTCACCGCTGTTTTTCCGTTTACAGAGGAAAGTCATACCGACAAGATGTGCCATGCTTGATCGCTGCGATTATGAACCCGTTTTCTTTGCGCCGTTCGTCTCCTCGGTGATGACGGTCGAGCAGCAATGGATCGACTTTAATGGCCATCTCAACATGGCCTATTACAATGTGCTGTTCGATCGCGGTATCGACGAGATGTACAACCTCGCAGGGCTCGGCCAGGGCTATCTGCAGGCGCGCCAGCATTCCTTCTTCACCGCCGAAGTGCATCTGCGCTATCTGCGCGAATTGAGCGCCGGAGATCCGGTGCGCGTGACCTTCCAGTTGCTCGGCTTCGACACCAAGCGGCTGCATTTCTTCCAGCAATTGTTTCATGCGACCGAAGGATGGGTGTCCGCCACGTCGGAAAATCTCTCGCTGCATGTCGACATGCAGGCGCGCAAGACCGCGCCCTTCCCGCCCGATGTGCAAACACGCCTTGCGGAGTTGCGCAAATCGCACGAGCGCTTGCCGCAACCGGAAGCCGCCGGCCGCCGCATCGCCATGCCGGAAAAAGCCTGAAGCACTTCCGGCGCATGCCGTGCGCAAGGGCCGCCCTGTACCGCCATGCGAGTTCCTTGACGCTGCAATCGCCGCGCCGATAGGTTCTTCCCAACACCAGCGACAATCGCCGTATCGGATCGCGATACGCAGGGAGGATGGATGTCCGCGTCGTCCGCGCGCCCGGTTGCGAGCGAATATCCAATCCCGAGCCATGACAGCCAGCCGCGCGCGATGGCGACGCATCCGGACGGATCGATCTGGTTCGTGCAGCCCTCGACCAATGCGCTCGGCCGCATCGAACGCGACGGCGCCATCACCGAGCACAAGGTCACGACGCCGGATGCTGGCGCGCGCTGCATCGGGCCGCATTCAAACGGGCGGATGTATGTGACATTGTTCGATGCGGGCGTGATCGGCGAACTGATCCCGCAATAAACTGACGTAACGTGGAGGTTTTCGTGGCAGTCGAACGCATTTCCTATCAGGCCGGCAATATTACCGGCAAGGGCGCACTGGTCTGGAACGACAAGGTGAGCGGCAAACGGCCGCTTCTGCTGGTGATGCCGAACTGGCTTGGCGTGACCGACACCATCATCAAGCGCGCCGAACAGATGGCGGGCGACAAATACATCGCCTTCGTCGCCTGCATGTATGGCGAGGGCAAGACCGCCGAAGGTCCGCCGGAATCGCAGGACCTGATGATGGCGGTGCGTTCCGATCGCGTCGAGGGCCGCAAGCGCGTCAACGCCGCGTTGCAGGCGCTGATCGCGGAGGCCGACAAGCGCGGCATCGGCGATTCCACAAAGAAGGCGGCGGTCGGCTTCTGCTTCGGCGGCGGCAATGTGCTGGAGCTGGCGCGCAGCGGCGCCGATCTCGACGCGGTGGTGTGCCTGCATGGCGACCTCGCCACCACCATGCCGGCGAAGAAGGGCGACATCAAAGCCGCAATCTTTGTCATTCACGGTTCGAAGGACCCGGTCTCAGGCGAGGATGACCGCAACGCACTGGAAGACGAACTCGACGGCGCGGAAGCCAACTGGCAGATGCTGACCTTCGGCGGGCGGCTGCATTCCTTCGCCGAGGAAGAAACCGACATGCCGGGCGTTGCGAAATTCGATCCCG
>JAEVZN010000519.1 GCA_023392205.1 Pseudomonadota bacterium | reverse complement strand
CACTTTCACCGCCTTTGTGAACGGCAAGGAAAGCTTTACCGCCCCCGTGACCCTGCGCGATCCCGACAAGCCGTTCGGCACCCATGCCTTCACCCTGACCGGACCGGATTCCGATCCGCGTCACATGCAATGGCTGGCGGTCGGGCTGGATGCGGATACGGATCTGAAGACCGCGTCCGAATTGCTGGTCGCCTCGACGTTGCGCCGGGTCGATCTGCCGCCCGCCGACGCCACCCGCGTCACCGCGCTGATGCATCCCGGCACGTCGCTTGTGATTACCGACCGTCCGGCCTCCGCCGAGAGCCGCTCGGCGCCCGGCTTCACCATTCTCACCCATGACGACGCATGAATTGACGATGCCTGACGCATCGGCCTCAACCGGACAATCCCTGCATGACCAGTGACAGCGCGGCCGCACGGGCCGGTCTCCCGACCCTCGCCGATCCGGCGGACCTCGACGACCGCAAGACGCGCGCCCGTGCCTGGTTCGAGACCTTGCGCGACGATATCTGCCGCGCCTTCGAGACGCTTGAGGACGAATTGCCGGCCGGGCTGCCGGAATCGCAGATGGCGCCGGGCCGCTTCGTGCGCACGCCCTGGAAGCGCACCGACCATAGCGGCGAACCCGGCGGCGGCGGCGTGATGTCGATCATGAAGGGCCGCGTCTTCGAGAAGGTCGGGGTGCATTGCTCGACCGTGTTCGGCGAATTCGCTCCCGAATTCCGCCAGGAGATTCCCGGCGCCGATGCCGATCCGCGCTTCTGGGCGTCGGGCATCTCGCTGATAGCGCATCTGTGGAATCCGAATATTCCGGCCGTGCACATGAACACGCGCTTCGTGGTGACCACCAAGGCCTGGTTTGGCGGCGGCGCTGACCTCACGCCGGTGCTGAATGCCCGCCGCAACCAGGAGGATCCGGACACAATCGCCTTTCATGCCGCCATGAAGAGCGCCTGCGATGCGCACAGCGCCATCGCGCCCTATGACAGATACAAGGCGTGGTGCGACGAATACTTCTTCCTGAAGCACCGCAACGAACCGCGCGGCATCGGTGGCATCTTCTACGACTGGCACAATAGCGGCGACTGGGAGAAGGACTTCGCCTTCACGCAGGATGTCGGCCGCGCTTTCCGCGACATCTACCCGCAACTGGTGCGGGCGAACTGGGCCACGCCCTATGACGAGGCTTTGCGCGAAGAGCAGCTCGTGCGGCGCGGGCGCTACGTCGAATATAATCTGCTCTACGACCGCGGCACCATTTTCGGTCTCAAGACCGGCGGCAATGTCGACTCGATCCTGTCGTCGCTGCCGCCTGTCGTGAAATGGCCGTGAGGATCGAACCCACCCTCAGCTCACCGCGTCTGTCGGCGAGTGCGAGATCACGACCTTGGTCCCCACCGGCACGCGCCGGTACAGATCGATGATGTCCTGATTCATGAAGCGCACGCAGCCCGACGAGACCATCGTGCCGATGGTCCACGGCTCGGTGGTGCCGTGCAGCCGGTACATCGTGTCGCGCCCGTTGCGATAGAGATAAAGCGCGCGCGGCCCGAGGGGGTTTTCCGGACCCGGTCCGAGCCCCCCGGCATATTGTGCATAGCGCTCGGGCTCGCGACGGATCATGTTGGCGGTCGGCGTCCAGCGCGGCCATTCGGCCTTGCGCTGGATATGCGCAACACCGTTCAGGTTGAACGCCTCTTCCTTGCCGACACCGACGCCGTAGCGCATCGCACGTCCGTCTTCCTGAACGAGATAGGCGTAGCGGCGCGAGAGATCGACCACAATGGTGCCCGGCTCTTCGCGGGTCGCGTAGCGCACACGGCGGCGCAGGAATTCCGGATTGACCTGGCTGACATCGACGGCCGGAACCGGAAACGGCTCGTTGTCCATCGCACCATACATGGACTGGTAATTGGACAGCCACGCCGAAAGGGCTGGATCCACGCGGCTGGCCTGCTGCGTGGCGCAGCCGGCCAGAAGAAAAGGAGTCGCAGTGAGGAGATAGCGTCGGCTGATTGGCATCGTCACTCTCGAATAAGGCACGGTGCGCAATCGAAGGAAGGAACAAAATGAACCGCGCGCGCACCCCCGCCGCGGTCCTGACCCCACGTAACTAAGACGGCGCAAACATGGAGATTTTGTGTGCCGTGCCGCAATGCGCAGGTCACGACTTTGCGAGTCACACGTCAGGCGTCACGATTCGGCGGAAGAAGGATCGCTCTCAAGCGAATCATAGCGGCGATGCGCGCGTGAGTTCCATCGCAAGGATTATGGAGTCGCTGTTTTCAGATCTGCGGGCGAGATCAGAACGCCGAAGCGCTCGCACCACACGATCACGCTCGGGAAATCCTTGAGATTGACGCCGTCGGGGATCGCGTAACGCTGGCTGCCCTTGAAGGCGCGCAGGCCGCCGAGATCGACATACATCACATCGCGCATATCATTCTCGCTCCGGATGGAAGCCTTCGGTACGAGATAGACGTGATAAGCCGGTCCCGGTCCGACTTCGAAATCCGGTTCCAGAAACACGGCCTTCTCGTAGACGCTCACATTCCCCCGGCCCCAATGAATCGGATCGGAGGGATTGGCGTGAATGAATGTGCCCGCCGCGACGCGCGTGCCTCGATCCGAATCGAGCAACATTTCAGCGGCCGGCGGTGGCGGGAACACATAAGGGAACAGGAAGAAGCCGAGAGCCACGCCGAATCCCGTTCCCAGGATACCGCCCAGCAGGAAAATGATGAGACCGCGCCAGATGCTCCGCATGAACTCCTCACGCTGCCGTGAACACTAACGGTGCGATGGTAGCCTACATACGCGGAATTTTGGTTCCATTCAGATGGATTGATCAAGTTAAGAGACCGTTACCCATAAAATGTTGCCCGCCAAGCACACAGCTTCCGAGAAGAGCAATGCGGGCGGGATTGTGTCCAAAAATTAGGAACTTCCGCCGCAATTGGTGCTTAGACACGCGCACGGGACGAACACTTTCGTACGTCTGTTACAGACCCAACAAGAAATGGGGGACCATCATGCGTCGTTACTCTCTCGCCGTTCTGGCGGCTGCCGGCCTCGCGCTCGGCGTTGTCCAGACGGCTTCTGCGGCCGACATCGCCCGGCCGGTTTACAAGGCTCCGCCGCCGGTCATGGTCGGCTACAACTGGTCCGGTTTCTATGCCGGTATCCATGGTGGTTATGCTTGGGGCGAACTGAACGGCCTTGGCACCAGCTCTGACCAGAACGGCTGGTTCGGCGGCGGTCAGATCGGCTGGAACTGGCAGGCTGCCGGTTCTCCGTGGGTCTGGGGTGTCGAAGTCGATTCGGCATTTGCAAACATCAAGGAAGACGTCACCGTCGGCGGCGGCGGCGTGGTCGCAAACGCGTTCAGCGAAATGGACTATTTCGGAACCGCGCGTCTGCGTCTCGGCTATGCCTTCGATCGCGCCATG
>JAEVZN010000517.1 GCA_023392205.1 Pseudomonadota bacterium | reverse complement strand
GTGAATCTCTATCGTGCCGTCGCGCGCGCCGACCATGTCTCCCCGGGCTTGAGCGAACCGGCCGAGATATCGGCGGCGGGACTTGCGGGCAGCGATCCGCAGGCAGCGGAGGCGCTGGACATCTTCGTCACCTGCCTGGGACGGCTGGCAGGCGATCTTGCCCTAATCTTCATGAGCCGAGGCGGGGTCTATCTCACAGGCGGCATCGCCCAGAAGATTGTGCCGGCTCTGAAGAAAGGCAATTTCCGCGCCGCCTTCGAGGACAAGGCGCCGCACAGCGCCGTGCTGCGCCAGATGCCGGTCTATGTGATAACCCACCCACTGGCGGCGCTGGCGGGGCTGGCCGCCTATGCAAGGATGCCCGACCGCTTCGGCGTGGCGATCGACGACCGGCACTGGACCAGGGACTGAACGGCCGCGCGATGACGCATTGCACCGCCGCCTTTGGGCGTGCATAGGCAGGACACAAGCCTGCGACCACGAGAATGAGCAGAATGGCGCAACCCGGTCCCGACAAACGAGCTGCACGGCCAAGTACCGATCCGGGCGCGATCATCGCCGTCATCAAGCGCGTTCTTTCCGAAAACGCGCGCGAGTACATCCCTCAATACGTTATCGCCCTGCTACTGCTGCTGGCCACCGGTGGTGCGACGGCGGCCATGGCGTGGATGATGCAGCCGCTGGTCGACGAGATTTTCTACCGCGAGCGCTACGATCTGGTGCCGTTGATCAGCGGTGCCGTGGCCGCCGCCTTCTTCATTCGCGGCTTCGCGAATTATGGCCAGGCGGTGATCCTGGCATCGATCGGCAACAATCTCGTTGCGCGCTACCAGAAGCGGCTGTTCGAGCATTTGCTGCGACTCGGCCTCGATTTCTTCAACGAAACGCGGTCTGGCAGGCTGGCCGCGCGGATCAACGAGAATGTGCTCGGCATCCGCGACATGCTAGGCATGACGCTGAAATCCATTGCCGGCGACGCGGTGCTGCTCGTCGCCCTGGTAGGCGTGATGATCGCCCAGGACCCGGTGCTCTCCCTGATCGCCTTCGTGGTCGGTCCGCCGCTCGTCATCGCAGTCAACTATCTGATGCGCCGTCTGCGCCGCGTGACGCGCGAATCGGTGGAGATCAACTCCCATCTCGTCGGCGCGATGCAGGAGACGGTGCAAGGCATCGCAGTGGTGAAGGCTTTCACCATGGAAGAACAGCTGTCGCGCAAGCTCGGCCAGCTGATCGACGATGCGGAGCGCCGGGCCAACCGCATCGCCCGTATTTCCGAGCGCGTGTCGCCGATCGCCGAGGTGCTGGCGGGCATCGTCATCGCGCTGGTGATCGCCTATGCGGCCTATCGCTCGGCCGGGACAGGCGATCCGCCCGGCTCCGTCATGGCGTTCATCACGGCGCTGCTTCTCGCCTACGACCCCGCCCGCCGGCTGGCACGCGTGCAGGTCGGGTTGGAGCGCGCGCTCGTCAATGCGCGGATGATCTACGAGATCCTCGACATGGAGCCGCAGCAGCGCGACGTACCCGACGCGCGTGAACTCGCGGTCGCAAAAGGCACCGTGCGGTTCGAGGGCGTCACCTTCGCCTATGAAGGGTCGGAGCGCGTCCTCGACGATGTCAGCTTCGATGCCGAGGCCGGCCGCGTCACGGCATTGGTTGGGGCATCGGGCGCCGGCAAGTCGACGCTCATCGCGCTTGTCCAGCGCTTCTTCGACCTCGATGGCGGCCGCATCCTGATCGACGGACAGGACATTGCGGAAGTGACCAAAGCCTCGCTGCGCCGCTCGATCGCCTATGTCTCGCAGCACCCCTATCTCTTCGAGGGCACGGTGCGCGAGAACATCCGTTACGGGCGCCCCGATGCGACAGACGTGGAGATCGAGGAGGCGGCGCGGCTCGCCAATGCGGAGGAGTTCATCCGGCGCATGCAGGACGGCTACGACACGATGGTCGGCGAGAACGGCGTGACGCTTTCCGGCGGTCAGCGCCAGCGCCTTTCCATCGCGCGCGCGATCGTGCGCAACGCGCCGATCCTGCTCCTCGACGAGGCGACCTCCGCACTCGACAATGAGTCGGAGAAGAAGGTGCAGGAAGCCCTGGCCGGTGTGATGAAGGGCCGTACGACCATCGTCGTCGCCCACCGGCTTTCCACCGTCGTCAGCGCCGACCGCATCGTGGTGATGGATCGCGGGCGCGTGGTCGAGGAAGGCTCGCACAAGGAGCTGATGGCGCGGCCACAAGGGCTCTACGCGCGGCTGCACCAGCTCGGTCAGGCCGCGACGCTCGAACTGGTGGCCGACGACGAACCGCAAGGGGGAACGCAATGAGCGACATGAAGCTGGTGGTGACGGGCGCCGGCGGGCGCATGGGCCGCACGATCGTGCGCGCGATCCAGGAGGCGGAAGGGGTGGCGCTCCATGGCGCGCTCGAACGCGAGGGCTCGCCCCATCTCGGCCAGGATGCGGGCGAACTCGCTGGCGTCGGCCGGCTGGGCATCGAAATATCGGCCGATCCCCTGCCCCTCATCGCGCATGCCGACGGCATCATCGATTTCTCCACGCCGGAAGCGACCGTCGCCAATGCCGGCTACGCGGCGCAGGCGCGCATCGTCCACGTGATCGGTACCACGG
>JAEVZN010000499.1 GCA_023392205.1 Pseudomonadota bacterium | reverse complement strand
ATGGCGGCAGATCGGAACCCTCGTCACCACCATCCAGCCAGGCGAGTGCACAAATTACTTCGTCAATGCAGGATACGCTTCCGTCAAAACATGAACCGCTCTAGTGGTCCCGGGCGGTGCCCCCATGCCGCCCGGGAGCGCGGCCGACGAAGCCAACGCGCGCGGGCGCCGCGCCTCGCTCCGTCAACAGCGTCACCGGTTGACGCCCTCAGTGAGCGAGGCGAAGGCCTTATAGACTTAAATTCCTATTTTTGTCAAGCGTGGCTTTCGGCGCGGCCTGCGCTCAATCGCCCCGCACCTTGCCGCGCATATCCTTCACGTCGGAACGGCGCTTCTTGCCCTCGAGGCGCCTGGTCTTGGACGCCTTGGTGGGTTTGGTGGCGCGGCGCGGGACCGGCTTCACGGCGGCTTCGCGGATCAGGCCGAACAGCCGCTCGCGCGCCTCGGCGCGGTTGCGCTCCTGGCTGCGCTCGTTCTGCGCCATCAGCACAAGGACGCCGTCCTTGGTCAGGCGCTTGCCGGCCAGCCGCATCAGCCGGATCGCGACATCGTTCGGTAGCGACGGAGAGTGCCGCACATCGAATCGCAATTGCACCGCAGTGGACAGCTTGTTGACGTTCTGCCCGCCGGGACCGGAAGACCGCACGAAGCTCTCCTCGATCTCGTCCTCGTCGATGCTGATGGTGTCGGTGATGCGGATCATGGGGGTGGCGCCCCTGGGAAAGCGGGGGCCTATATTCCAGTGCGGTGGGTATGGGTCCCCGCCTGCGCGGGGATGACCGGCATCACGCTATCACACCCGTTGCGCGAGCCAGACGGTGTGGCCGCCACACGCGGGATCTTCAGCCATGTGGCGCACCACGCGAAAGCCATGCGCCGCGAGCAACGCGCGGTATTCATTCGGATCGAGGCTTGCGTGATAAAGTGGCTCGCCTTCGAACGTGCCGATGGATTCGCCTTGCGCCGGACCGCTTGTGAATAACAGCGCGGCATCGGGTGCGGCGTGGCTGGCGAAGACCGCAAACATGCGCCGCTGATCATCCGGCTTCAGATGAAAAAAGCTGTCCCATGCGACAAGGCCGTGAAAGCGGCGACCCAGCGCGAGGCCACGCATATCGGCCACGGCCCATTGGCAAGCGGGGAAACGCGCCTTGCAGATGCCGATCATGGCCGGCGACGAATCGATGCCAAAGACGTTGCAGCCATTTTCGAACAGATAGCCCGCAATCGGCTCTGCGACACCGCAACCGATATCGAGAACCGCAGCGTTAATGGGCAGCAGCGCAACAAAGGCATCGAGCCAGGATGTCTCGACCAGCGTGCGGCCGCGCAGCCGATCATAAGCCGCTGCGTGGCGGTCGTAGAGCGCAACGATATGGTCGGCATCGTCGGACACGGACGGGGCGCATTACCCGACGGCGAGATATCTTTTCGCCAGCACCTTGCCCTCTTCCACGGCCGGCTGGTCGAACGCGTCGACGCCGAGAAGCCGGGCGGCGACGATCGTTTCGAGCATGAAATGCATCATCAATTCGCCGAGCGAATGCGCGTTGATTTCGGGCAGATGGAAAGTGCGGACCGGGCATCCGTTTTTCGCCAAGGTCTCGGCCGTTGCGCGCCCCTGTGCGGCCACGAGATCGCCGATGGTCCTGCCGGCAAAGTCCGGCTCGCCGCAGCGGGCCGCGAGTTCGGCATCGATGGCCGGACCTTTCCCGGCGCAATCCGTTGTGATCACGGTGAAAAACTTGTCGCGCGGTCCTGCGATGAAAAGCTGCAACTGGCTGTGCTGGTCGACCGGTCCGAGCGCGCCGACCGGCGTCGTCCCGTGGCCGTCCTTGCCCAGGCTCTCCGCCCAGAGCTGCACATACCATTTGACGAGTTTTTCCAGACGGTCCGCGTAAGCCATTAAGGGCGCTATGGTTTTTCCCTTGGTCCGGGCGAGCGACATGGCCAGGGCGGCACCCAGCGCGGCCGGAACCTCACGCGCGGGGCGCCCTTCCAGCACGGGCGCCAGAGCTTGTGCCGCGCCTTCGCGCAGGGCGACAATATCGAGATTCAGCATGGCCGCCGGCAGCAGCCCGACATTGGTGAGCGCCGAAAAGCGCCCGCCCACGCCCGTGTCATGTTCGAGGAAGGTCACATGCTCGGGCGCGAGCAGCGACCGAAGCCCGTTCTTCCCGCCATTCCTCACCGGTTCGCTCAGACCGAGAAAGATGTCCCCGATCCGGTCGCCCAATCCGGCCGCCTTGCAGGCCGACAGGGCGGCCGCACTCTGCATCAGGGTCTCGCCGGTGCCGCCCGACTTTGAGATCGCCACAAAGCGCGTGGTGGCCAAAGGCAGGGCTTCCAGCAGCCCGCCGAAGCTCACCGGATCGAGATTGTCCATGAAATGCAGACGCGGGCCTTTCCGCAATGCGCCGATCCCCGGCACCGCATAGCCGCCGAGCTGCGCCAGCGTCTGGCCGCCAAGGCTCGATCCCCCGGTGCCCAGAAACACGATATCGGTCGCGTCGCGCGTGAGCCGCTGCGCCGCCTCGCTCACGGCCGGAAGATCGCCGCGCTCGGCCGGCAGATGCAACAACCGCAAGCCGCCATCGGCATGACGTGCGCGCAGCCAGTCCAGCGCCTCTTCGCTCCGCGCCAACGCTTCGTCCAAAGCCGCGCGTGAAACGCCCTCGCCGCCGACCTTGGCCTCAAGCGCGAGTTCGATGTTCTGGGAAAGTGTCATGCCTGCTCCAGCCCAATACGCGCCAAAGGCTTTATCCGAAATCCGGCCGCTGAAACAGAAAACCCGGCCGCGAGGGCCGGGGTTCCTGTCTGTCTCGGCATGTCACCGAAGCAATCGGCGCTATGACATGTCAACCGCCATGCTTGGCGGGGGCCGGCGTCGCGCGGCCGACCATCGTCACGAGCACACCACCGTCGAGCAGGCGCTTGGCCACACGCCGCACATCGTCGAGCGTCACCGCTTCGATCAGGTCGTTGCGCCGCTCCCAGTAATCGATGCCGAGATCGTCGACCTGAAGCTGCACGAGCTGGGCTGCGATCTTGGTCGAGGTGTCGAAGTGGAGCGGATAGGAGCCCTTGAGGAAGGAGCGCGATTTCTCAAGCTCGTCCTCGGTCGGCCCTTCCTGCGCCAGCCTTTTGATCTCATCCTCGATCAGCGCGATCGTTTCGGTGCTGCGATCCGCTGCGGTCTGCGTACCGCCCATGAACAAGGCGGTGGAATCCAGCGGCAACAGATAGGAATAGACCGAATAGGCCAGGCCCCGCTTCTCGCGTACTTCCTTGTAGAGCCGCGAGGAGAACGAGCCGCCGCCCAGGATATGGTTGACGATGAAGGCCGGAATGAAATCCGGATCGCGGCGCGGAATGCCGATGCCGCCGAAGGCAATCACCGTCTGCGGCACATCCAGATCGACATGCATGCGCTGGCCGACCGACGCCAGCTTGGCCGGCGGAATGTCACGCAATGCGGATTTTTCCGGCAATGCACCGAAAATCTCGTCGAGCACGATGCCGAGCTGGTCCGCGGTGATGTCGCCGACCACGCCGATCTTCAGATTGTCGCGGGCGAAGACGCGGCGCGCGTAATCGACAAGATCGCCACGCTCAAGCGTCGGCACGGATTCCAGCGTGCCGTTGGTCGGCAGGCTGTAGGGATGGCCGGGAAACGCCGTGCGCCACCACAGCCGCGAGCCGATATGGTTCGGGCTTGTGGTTTCGCGCTTGAGTGCCGTCATCATCTGCGCTCGGATCCGCTCCACCGGCTCCTTGTCGAAGCGCGGCGCGGTCAACGCCTGCCGCAGCAGGTCGAAGCCTTCCTGCTGGCGGTCGCGCAGCACTTTCAGGGTGCCGCGAAACTCGTCACGGCTGGCACGAAACGACATCTCGACCGCATTGCGCTCGGCCCGATCCTGAAAGGCCTTGGCATCCAGATCGCCCGCGCCTTCGTCGAGCGCGGATGCGGTCATGAAGGCGGTGCCGGGCTTGTCCAGCGGGTCCTGATTGGCGCCGCCCTTGAAGGAGAATTCCATCGCGACCAGCGGGACGGAAGGCTCGCGCACCAGCCAGGCCTCGATACCGCCGGGGCTGACCACGCGTTCGATCTTGCTCATGGCCTGCGACGGCGTGGACGCCATCAGGAAGGCAAGGGTCAGCGCTGCGGCGGACGCCGCGGGCAATCGATGAAGTTGCATCATGAGCGCCGCTCCTCGGGCTTGCTCTCGTCCCGGACGAGATAACCCGTCACCGAACGGCGTTTGTCGAGCCATGTCCTGGCTGCGTCGCGGACCTGTTCCGCAGTCACTTTCTGCACGCGATCCGGCCAGGTCTTCAGGTCTTCGACCGTCAGTCCCGTGGTTAGCGCGCCGCCATACCAGCGCGCCATG
>JAEVZN010000488.1 GCA_023392205.1 Pseudomonadota bacterium | reverse complement strand
CACGCGCGAAATGATCGGCCGCTCGTGCAGCGCAAGCCCTAGGCCATGCGCGAATTGCAGACCGAAGGCGCTCATCTCGTCCGGGAAACCGAATTCGTCCGCGGTCGGGAACGCCTCCGCGATATGTGCGGTCGAGGCGCCAGGCCTGATGCGCTCCATGGCATTGTCGAGCCATTCGCGCGCCTTCTTGTACGCATCGCGCTGCGAGTCGGTCGCGCGCACGACGTTGAAGGTGCGGTAATAGCAGGTGCGGTAGCCCATGAAGCTTTGCAGGATGTCGAAAAAGGCCTGGTCGCCCGGACGGATCAGGCGGTCGGTGAAATTGTGCGGATGCGGATTGCAGCGCTCGCCGGAAATCGCGTTCACCGCTTCGACGTCGTCGGAGCCATGGGTGTAGAGGAACTTGTTGACCTCGGCGACGATGTCGTTCTCCCGCACGCCGGGCCGCAGCTTCTCGTTGATCAGGTCATAGGCGCCGTCGACCATCGCGGCGGCCCGATTGAGCAGCGCGATCTCATCGATCGACTTGATCTCGCGTGCTTCCAGCATCACCTGCTGGCCGTCCTGAACTTTCAGGCCGGTCTTTTCCAATTCGAACATCATCGGCGGTTCGATGATGTCGACGCCGAGCGGCATGTCGGCGACGCCATGCTCGCGCAGGATCGCGGCGATCTCCTCGGCGTGCCGCTTCATCAGACCGAAATCCGGATGCACGGTGCCGCGCAGCCCCACGAGTCCGGCCTTGCAGTTTTCCGGCTTGAGCCAGGGCGAATAGAGCTTGTGATGCACGGCGGCCGAGCCGAAATCCCACAGGATCGGGTCGGCCGAGTCGCGCGTCAGCAGCGCCCAGCGGGAAAGCTTGTCCCGCTCCCATTCGCCGATCTTGGGCGAGGTGAGATAGCGGATATTGTTGACGTCGAAGACCAGCAGCGCGCCGAGGTCGGACTTCTCCAGCGCCATGCGGGCGCGGCTCAGCCGGTAATTGTGCAGGCGGCGGTAATCGACCCGCTCCTCGAAATCGACCCCCATGATCCCGAGCGAGGGCAGTGCGCGGCCCCAATTGTAGCGCGGGTTGATGTCTTCGGCGCTCACCTTGCGGATGGCGGACTGGTCCATGGGTGTTCTCCCTGTGCTTTCCTTGTTCCGTCATCCTGAGGTGGCGGCGAAGCCGCCCTCGAAGGATGAACGGCCCGATGTCTCCGGCGCCGGAATTGTCCATCGCCCCGGCGCGTCGACGAATATTGCCGAGCGGTCAGGGGAAGGCTCTGGTACCCCGCGCCCGACCGGCTAACCTGTCGCGATGGGCGCCTTTGTTTACATACTCCGTTGCCGAGACGGCTCCTACTATATTGGGAGCGCAACAGGAAGCGATCTCGGAAAGCGGATGAGCGAGCATCAGGCTGGCGCGTTTCCGGGATATACGATGTCCCGCCGCCCGGTGGAGTTGGTTTGGTCGCAGCACTTCGACCGAGTGACCGACGCGATTGCGGCCGAGCGGCAGATCAAGGGTTGGGGCCGGGCGAAAAAGGAAGCGCTGATCGCTGCGGATCGGGTCAGCCTTCAGGGGCTATCGCGGCGCCGCGGCGGAAAGCCGCGACCGCCCGTCTGAGGGGCGCGTGGCGCAGGATCAGGAACCTGAAGAAACTCGAGTCCGACGGGTGGCCGTCCATCCTTCGAGGCTCGGCCTTCGGCCGAGCGCCTCAGGATGACGGAGTGATGTTGCTATCGACGCGATCCGTCAGGCCGCCTTCTTGCCCCAGATGCGCTGCGAGGCGATGTCGGCGCCCTCGCGCAGCGCCTTGAGCTTGAGCCACACCACAGGCTCCACCACCCATTCGCGGTTGGTGAAGGTGCCGAAGCCGCAATCGGTCGAGGCGATGACACGCTCGCGGTCGCCGATTGCCGCCACCGCCTCCTCGATCCGCCGCGCGACCACTTCCGGGTGCTCGACGAACTTCGATGTGGTTTCGATCACGCCCGGCAGCAGCAGCATGTTCGCCGGCAGCGGATGTGTCTTGAACGCCGCATATTCATGCGCGTGGCGCGGATTGGAAAACTCGATCGACAGCGCGCCGACCTTGGCCTGGTAGAGCGCCGGCAGGATCTTCACCAGCGGAATGTCGTTGATATGCGGGCCTTCCCAGTTCCCGTAGCAGATATGCAGCCGCACGCGGTCGGCAGGAATGCCTTCGATGCCGCGATTGATCGCGTCCACCTGCCGTTCGACCTGCTTGACGAAGTCCTCGTCGGACAGGTCGCGATGGAACATGGTGCGATCCATCGCAAGATCCGGCGCATCGATCTGCAACAGCAATCCGGCCTTGTGGATCGCCTGATATTCCTTGCCCATCTCGCGCGCCAGCACATCGAGGTAGTCGTCATTGGACTTGTAGAACGCATTCAGCATCGTCGAGGCGATGATGCCCGGTGACGCAGCGGTCATGAACATTTCGGGGAAGGTCTTGCCGGCAATCGACTTGACGCGTGCCAGTTCGTCCTCGATCGGCTTGATGTCGAGATACCTGACCTCGCTCTGCGCCTCCGGCGCATTCTGCTGCTTCGACGTGTGCGGAAAGCGGTGCGTCAGATACTTCACCAGTTCGGGAA
>JAEVZN010000452.1 GCA_023392205.1 Pseudomonadota bacterium | reverse complement strand
CGCAACGAGAAGATCAATTACAAGGTGCGCGAACACTCCCTGGCCAAGGTCCCGGCTCTCCTCGTCCTTGGCAAGAAGGAAGCGGCCGAGCGCACCGTCTCGATTCGGCGCCTCGGCAACGAGGGCCAGCAGGTGATGCCGCTCGATCAGGCGCTCGCCATGCTCGCCGACGAGGCGACGCCGCCGGACATCCGCCCCGCGGCGGAAGCGCAAGCCGCCTGATGTCGACGGAGCTGTTCAGCCTCGCGGGAAAGGTTGCGCTGGTCACCGGCGCGGGATCGGGGCTCGGGCGGGAAATGGCCATCGGGCTCGCCGCGGCCGGCGCCCATGTGATCTGCGCGGATCGCGACGAGACTTGGGCCACCGAAACCGTCTCCATGATCCGGAGCGAAGGCGACAGGGCCTCGCATCTCGTTTTCGATGTCACCGATGAAGACGAGGCGACACGGATGAGCCGCGCTGTGTCGCAATCGCATGGCAAACTGCATGTTCTGGTGAACAATGCGGGCGTAGCCCCCTTCCCCAAACGCCTGCATGAAGTCGCGACCGAAGACTGGATGCGGGTGATGTCGGTCAATCTGACCGGCACATTTTTTGTGACGCGTGCGCTGATCCCGCAGATGCTTGCGGCGGGGTCGGGATCGATCATCAATGTCGCATCCCTGATCGGTCTCGGCGGCTTCTATCCCGGCATGGCGGTGTCGGGCGTGGCCTATGCCGCGTCCAAGGCCGGCATTGCCGGTTTCACCCGCCAATTGGCCGCCGAATATGCGCGCGACAACATCCGCGCCAATGCCATCGCCCCCGGCTGGCAGGGCGCGGGCACGCGGCTCGCGGATCATTTTAAGGCGGAGATGAACCAAGAGGACCGCAGCCGGTTCGAGACCGCGATTGCCGCTGGCACGCCGATGGGCCGGCGCGGCGAGCCGCGCGAGTTACGTGGCCTCGTGATCTATCTGGCGAGCGATGCGTCGAGCTATGTCACAGGCCAGATCATCGCCCATGACGGCGGCTGGACCGCGATCTGACCGACAGGACTGCGGCCGATCCCGTCTGAACAATTGTAATTGCGCCCGAATACACTTTATGATTGCATAATTGCCGCACATGCAATCTGGGGAGGTGGCCATGCGCTTGGACTCGGTTCGTGCCCTGAAGCAAGAAATCGCCGCAGACGTGGTGCCGCCGGCGGTCACAGCAATCCGGCGGGATGGCGGCTTTTCGATCACGACATTTTCCCTCGATCGCATGACCCGCGCCGAGCCGCTTGTAGCGCTTGGCGTGGCGCCGACCGACAAGCGCGACGATGTGCGGCTTGCCGTGCGGCTGCAACGGCGGTCATTTGAACATGCGGAAGGTTTCCTCAACGAGATCCGCAAGCGTGCGCATGACGAGGTGGATATCCGTTTCGTCGGCGAGATCGGCATCCGCGAAGGGCCGTGGTACCGCTCGAAACTGCGCCCGCTGCGCGCCGGCGGATCGGTCGGGCATTTCAGCATCACCGCCGGCACAATCGGCGCCTTCGCCAGCGATCGCAAATCCGGCAAGACCGTCATCCTCAGCAACAACCATGTGCTGGCAAACGAGAACCGCGGCAAGACGCGCGACCACATTCTGCAACCTGGTCACTTCGATCGTGGACGGCAACCGGGCGATACGGTCGCCTTTCTTGAACGCTGGGTGGAATTGCGGCGCGACAGCAACAACATCGTCGACGTCGCGACCGCGCGGCTGAAACGCGGTCTCTCCTGCGATCCGGCCGATTATGGCGAACTGGGACGATTTGCCGGCCTTCGCAGCGATCCTATTACCGGCCAGATCGCCGTCGCAAAGATCGGACGGACCACCGGTGTGACCCGCGGCCAGGTGACCGCGGTGGAGGTCGACAATGTCGTGGTATCCTTCGATCTCGGCTCGCTCGCCTTCGACAACCAGATCGAGATCGAATCCACCGGAGACGGCGCTTTCAGCTCAGGCGGCGATTCCGGTTCGCTCATCCTCGACAACCAGATGCGCGCCTGCGGCCTGCTGTTTGCCGGCAGCGAAACCGGAGGACGCAACGGCCGCGGTCTCACCTATGCCAATCCGATTGCCGATGTGCTCGACAGTTTGGAGATTGACCTGCCGGTGCCCTAAGATTGCGCCATGTCTGAAGACAGACTGTACGCAGTCCGGCGCGCCAAGGCGCAATTTGCGAAGATCGTTTCGCCCGACGTGCAGGTTGCGGGGATCGGGATCGCTTTGTCGGGCGATGGCCCGGCACTAAAGGTGAACCTGCACCAAATGCCGGAGGATCGCGCGCTCTTGCCCGAGACGGTCGAAGGCGTACGGGTAATCTATGACGTGGTGGGGCCGGTCACAAAGCGCTGACGGCTGGCGCGTGTGCGTCGCTCACAGAACAAAGGCCGCTTTACTGAACCACCACTGCGATTTCGCGGTCGACGCCGGTCACGACATTGAAGTCATGCTGGAACATGCGGCCATCGTTACGCGCGATGACGCGATATTCGCCCTCGGCCAGTACCACACGCGGAAACGCGCCGATCGATTCCTTAATCACGTCGCCGCCTGGTGTCAGCACCGACCATTGCGTATTGGCCAGCGCCTCGCCGCCCGAACTCGCGACCAGTTTCAGGGTGATGATCGCCGCACGATGCGTCACGGTGACGTCGGTGACGCGCCCCGCCTGTACGCCGATATCGGACCGCACCACCGCGTTGCCGTCGCCATAATGCGAGACGATATGATAGGCGCCCTCGGGCACCAGCATCACATCGCCGGTCATGGCATTCGTTGTCAGCGCGCGCTTCTCGCCCGGCTCGAACTGGCTGCCTTTGTAGATATCGAAATGGATCTGCCCGGCCGGGATGCGGGCATCGCCGACCTTGCCCTCGATCCGGATGCCACCGGCAGGGATATCGAAAGTCTCGCGCACAGTTTCCGCGCGCAATTGCACTTTCTTCAGCGCCTGTGCGTGACCGAGGGTCGCATGCACGATATAGCCGCCGGGCGGCAGCAGCATCGTCGGAGAGGCTGTCTTGTCTTCGCGAATCAACCGCATCGCACCGGCATTGTCCGGACGGTCCGGATAAATCCGCCAGACAATTCCGCCAGGGATCTGCGACATCTCGCGGCCGAATCGCGCTGTCAGATACAATGCGACCTGTCCGGCCGGCACCACCGGTGCCGCCAGAGGCACGGTCGGAGTGGAGGGCGTCCGCTCGATCAACGCCGGCGGCGGCAATGGGGCAACAGGAAGCGGGATCGGCGCAGGCGGTCTCAGCACATCTGACGGTCCCGGAACGGCAAGGGCTGCGGCCGGTGGCCCGCTGTCGGGTCCGATCGGCATCGGGCCGGTCATGGCGGAGCCCGGACCTGCGCTTCCGGTACTGGTGAAGGGCTGCGTGTGGGCCGGACCGACGGACAGGACCAAGCCCGCCGCGATGGCAAATACCATCGACGCCGCCCGCCCGGCCGTCACCCCAATCCCGCTCATGCACGTCTTGTCGGCAAAAATCGCGGCAAATTCAAGCCGGACCGGATCGCGGCAGATTTCAGTGCAATTGTCTGTGGGCGATGCTTGTGATAGCCGCAATCCGCCATGACCGACGCCCTTTCACTGCTGAAATCCCGCCGCTCCGTGAAGCCGATCGAGCTTGCCGGACCTCCGCCATCCCAGACCGAGATCGACACGATGCTGACCGTCGCTTCGCGGGTGCCCGATCATGCGAAACTGGCGCCCTGGCGATTTATCGTGTTCGAGGGCGATGCCCGCCTCGCCATCGGCAATGTCATCGCGGAGACATTCGGGGCCGACCGCGCGGACGCAACCGATGATCAGATTGCTTTCGAGCGCAACCGGCTGGCGCGCGCGCCGCTGGTCATCGCGGTCGTCAGCCGCGCCGGACCTCATACCAAGATTCCCGAATGGGAGCAGATCATGTCGGCGGGGGCCGCCACCATGAACCTGATCGCCGCCGCCCATGCGCTGGGCTATGCCGCGAACTGGATCACCGAATGGTATGCCTATGACCGGCGCATCCTGCAGGCGATGGGGCTTTCCGACGGCGAGCGCATCGCGGGCTTCGTGCATATCGGCACTCCTGCCCGTGCGCCCGAAGACCGGCCGCGCCCGGCGCTATCCGACATCGTGACCCGTTATCGCGGATAGTATCGCCGCCATGTTCTACGACGCGCGCAAGAACGATCACGGATTGCCGCACGATCCGGTGAAGGCGATCATCGCGCCGCGCCCGATCGGATGGATCACGTCGATCAGTGCCAAAGGCGAAGTCAATCTGGCGCCCTATTCCTTCTTCAACGGCGTCTCCAGCCGCCCGACTCTGGTGATGTTCTCCAGCGAGGGCCGCAAGGATTCGCTGACCTTCATCCGTGAGACCGGCGAATTCGTCTGCAATCTGGCGACATGGGATCTGCGCGACGCGATGAATGCGACCTCCGCGCCCATGCAGCGTGGCGTCAACGAAATGCAACGAGCCGGCCTCGAACCCGCTCCGTCACGCCTCGTGAAGCCGCCGCGCGTGGCCGCCTCTCCCGCGGCCCTGGAATGCGTGCTGCTGCAGATCGTGCCGATGGCCGATATCGACGGCAAGGATCTGGATTGCCATGTGGTGTTCGGGCAGGTGATCGGCGTGCATATCGACGACCGGTTCATCCGAGACGGCCTGCTCGACACGGCTGCCATGAAGCCGATCGCACGCAACGGCTACCACAATTACGCCGTGGTCGAGAGTGAATTCCGGATGGTCCGCCCCACGCGCGGCTGACCTCTCTTCACCATGCGCCGCATTATCGCGGCGGGGCTCTTGCCTGTCGCCGGGTTCAACCCGATCATTGTTTGCGTGACATGCCAGCGACGGCATCGCGGGAGACATGATCCGTGTTGCAGGCCCTGATCCGACGGGCGATCAACAGCGACCGCGCTGCGGACGCGAGCGCCGGCAGCCGGATTCCGGTGCGGCCGAGCGTCGGGCTCGCGCTCGGCGGCGGCGCGGCGCGCGGCTTTGCCCATCTCGGTGTGCTGCGCGTATTGGCGAAACACGGGATCGCGCCCGACATCATCGTCGGCACCTCGATAGGGGCGGTGGTCGGGGCCTGCTATGCGCAGGACAAACTCGCCGATTTCGAACACTGGTCGCGTGCGCTCACCACCCGCGGCCTCCTGCGCTATCTCGATGTCAGTCTCGGCGGATCGGGACTGATCGGCGGCGGCCGGCTCGCTGCACGGCTTGAGGAAACGCTGGGCGACACCACGATCGAGGATCTGCCGAAGCGGTTTGCCTGTATCGCGACCGAACTCGGCACCGGGCATGAGATCTGGCTCACCCGCGGCCGCGTGGTCGATGCGGTGCGCGCTTCTTACGCGCTGCCCGGCATCTTCACCCCGATCCATCTGGGCGGACGCTGGCTGGTGGATGGCGCACTGGTCAATCCTGTGCCGGTTTCGGCTGCGCGCGCACTCGGCGCGCGGCTGGTCATTGCCGTCAATCTGAATGCCGATCTGTTCGGCCGTGGCGGCACCATCGCAAGCCACGGCACCGACGAAGAGGATGCGCGCATCCTCCAGCAATTGCGCACAAGGCCCGATGGCTTACGGCGCATTCTCAGTCCGGAATTCCTGCTGAAGCGGCAATTGGTCGGCGGCAAGAGCGGGCCGAACATCGCCAGCATCATGATCGATTCCTTCAACATCATGCAGGATCGCGTCACGCGGTCGCGGCTTGCCGGCGATCCGCCGGACGTCACTATTTCGCCGCGGCTCGGCAAGATCGGCCTGTTCGACTTTCACCGCGCGAACGAGACCATCGAGATCGGCGTGCAGGCCGCCGAGCGAGCCATCGCCGATATCGCAGAGGCGATTGCGGCGCTCACCTGACAGAGGGCGGCCTGGCGGTCAGGCAGTCTGTATGTAATCCCGCAAGGCGTTCTGCTCGCTTTCCAGTTCCGCGAGCCTGTGCTTCACGACGTCGCCAATCGAAATGATGCCGGCAAGCTGCCCGCCTTCGGCCACAGGCAGATGCCGGAATTTGCCGTCGGTCATCAGTTCCATGATGCTCGACATGCTGTCACTGGGCGCGCAGGTCACGACCTTGCGTGTCATCACGTCCGCCAGCGGGGATTGCAACGCCTCCGCGCCACGCTGCGCTAGCGCGTGGACGATATCGCGTTCGGAAACGATTCCGGTAATGCGCCCGCCGGCACCGGTCACAACCAGTGCGCCGATCTTGCGGGCGGAGAGAATGCTGGCGGCTTCGGCCACCGAGGCCGTCGGTGCGATGGTCGCAACATCGCGGCCTTTCTGATCGAGAATCTTGGTCACTGTCATGATCGCCTCCCGAAGTCTGCGGGCCACGTCGCCGCGCGGATCCGCGCTAGTCTAGTCAAGCTGCAGGACTTCGCGAGTGTTCCACGCGACGTCGCGTTTGGCCAGCACAAGCCTTGCTGCGCTGCGAGCTAGCGCGCGCGATCTGTTACACTTTGTGTAGGCCGTTACCGGTACCGGCGCCTCACCGGATCGAAAAATCCAAACAACAGCAGCCCTGCGACGAAGCCGCCGACATGCGCTTCCCACGCAATCGACTGGTTTTCTCCGGCAAGTGGAATCGTGCCCATGCCGAACAGGAGATTGAGGCCGAACCATACCGCGATGAATGCAAGCACCCGCGTGTCGCGCAACGCTTCGCGCAGCGGCAATGCTGGAACGTGATCGTCGTCGCTAGGGCCGCCGAATCGCAAGGGGCCACCGCGCTGAAACGCGAAGCGCATCGCCCCGGACATCGTGCCGGAAATCGCGGCGGACGCGCCGACCATCGGAACCATCTGCCCGAAATGCGTCATCAGATGCAGGAGCGCTCCGGCCGCCGCCGTGACGGCACAGAAGGCCAGAAATCGCGCCGGACCGAAGCGGCGCGCCAGCGGCGTCCCGAAGGCCAAGAGCCAGATCGCATTGAAACCGAGATGCAGCCAGTCCCCGTGGATGAGCGCATAGGTCACGAATGTCCACACATCCGCGGCCATGCCGCCCGGCCAGGTCACGCCTGCGAGAATATTCTCGTCGTAGCGCGCCGGGATGAACGCAAAAAGCAGCAGAAACTCGATATCCGCCGCCTGCGACAGAAATTGCCGTACGACATGCACCAGCAGCAGGGCGCCGAGCGTCCAGACCAATACAGGCGGCACATTGAGAAGCGGTTCGCGGGGCGCGTTGAGGTTCATGCAGGGCGTGTCCGGCGCCCTCAGTCGCCCGCCCGCGACCGATATTCAAGCGAATTCGCTGCGTCCGGGTCGCACTGCCATGCATGGCGGCAAAAAAATGACGGGGAGCGCCAGGTGCACTCCCCGTCTCGCTGTCCCGTTCAGGTCCGCCTGGCGGACCCATCGGCTGTATTCCGGTTGCGGGCAGACACCCGCTCGCCGTCTGGTTCGACAAGACATTAGGCCCGCCGCCATTCTGCGCCAAGCGCAAGCGGCCATTAACATTAACGGCTGCACGAGCCTGTCCCAGCCGCGGGCAGTCCGCGCGGCATGGTCCCTGCTCAACTCCCGATAGCGCGGGTCTCGACGTGTCATTTCGTCCCGATTCGGGACAGAAACGGCGCGCCATGCAGTCCCGCATTTTCAGGACGGGACGATGAAGCAGGCGGTCACACGGGATGTCTACGAACACTGGAGCGCGTTGAAACGCGCGGCCAGCCTGCCCGCGCGCGACGCCTTCGACCCCGGTGCTATCCGTCATTGTCTGGCCAATGTCTTCCTGCTCGACCGGGACGACAGGCGCGGACACCCGGTTCGTATAGCCGGCACCGCGATTTGCGGCTTTTTCGGCCGGGAGTTGCGCCTGCAGCCCTTCACAACAATCTGTGCGTCGGACGACCGGCCGACGATATTGCACATGCTCGATTCGGTTGCCGAAGATCGCGTCGGCGCGGTCATGAGAGCGGCCGGGCATAATGCCGGCGGCGAAATTGCGGATCTGGAGATGCTGCTGCTGCCGCTCGCGGGCGATCGCGGGATCGCCACAAGATTCGTCGGTGCCCTGACCCCGATCGACCCGCCCTATTGGCTATCGGAGCGCCCAATCGAAGCGATCCGGACGAGCCAGCCGCGTTATCTGCATGAAACCAGAACGAAGCTGGAGCGTCCGCTGGCGCCATCGGGGCCGGGTTTCACCCTCTACCGGGCCACCGCCCGGCCGGGTCAAAATCTTGGCGGATAACGCACCGTTAACGCTGCTCTCATAGGTTCGACGCCTGATGTAAACTGGTACGCGAAACCCGGTTCAAAGACGCATATGCCCATCCAGCAAACCGGCCTCGGCGCAGTCAATCTCCGCGTGCTTCCGCACAACGAAGAGCGGCGCCGCTTCCAGCGCGTCAAAGTCAATCTGCTCGGCCGCTATATGCTGACGGACCGGCGCGAATATCCTTGCCAGGTTGTGAATATGTCGCCGGGCGGCATGGCCGTCATCGCACCTGTATTGCCGCAGGTTGGCGAACGTGTGATCGCCTATATCGATCATGTCGGCCGCGTCGAGGGTGTAGCAGCCCGTCTGTTCGGCAACGGCTTTGCCTCAACGATTGCCGCCACCTCGCGCAAACGCGACAAGCTTGCCGCGCAATTGACCTGGCTCGCCAACCGCCACCTGCTGGATTCGCCCGAAGACCGCCGCCACGGCCGCTATGCGCCGCGGAATCCGATGACCATGATCATCCTGCCGAACGGACAGAATATCGGTTGCCGGCTGATCGACGTATCGCTGTCCGGAGCTGCGGTCGCAACCGACCAGCGCCCGCCGCTTGGCGCGCTGGTGACCGTCGGCAAAGTGCCCGGGCGGGTGGTGCGCCATCTCGAAGATGGCTTTGCTGTGGAGTTTGTGCGGCTGCAGCATCCGGACTATCTCGAAGAAAGCGTGAGCGTCGGGTAAATTTTACGGCCCCGTTCCGGCGCCTGAAGCGCGCAATTCCGTCTCGCCCTCCTGCCCCTCTCCATCGCCGTCCGCTCTGTACATGTCTGGCGACATCGTGCGGCCGTACAATGGCGCTCGCTTCCCCGCGGAGATTCAAAGCGTTGCAGGAGTTGCATTGCAATTGATTCAAGATCGATCGCTTCAAATTTTATGCAAATGAAATTCAAGTTTGCTGCGCATTCGCTTTGAGTTTGAAGCGCATTCGCTTCAAAACAACTTGGCCGATTTAGCGGCAATACAAAGGCTTTGTGTGAGTGTGGCCCCAACAAACAAGGGAAGGGGTCACGCGTGCCACGTTATTCGAAAAGAATACGCGACAGCGTTCGTATCGCAGCAGCAGGCTGCATGATCGTGATCGGATCAAGCGTATTCACCACCAATGTCTCCGCCAGCGAGCGGCCACTGTTTGTCTCCGTCGGAGATACATCGCGTCCGCCGATCGGCTGGATCGAGTTCTGCAGCGACAACCTGCGCGAATGCGCCACCGGGCGCAGCTCACCGCGCGATGTCGTGCTCTCGAGCAAGGCCTGGAAGGATCTCGTCCGCATCAACAAATGGGTCAACGAATCCATCAAGCCGATGACTGACATGGATCAATGGGGCGTCGTCGAAAAGTGGTCCTATCCCGACACCGGATATGGCGATTGTGAAGACTATGTCCTGCTAAAAAGGCGTAGGCTGATCCAGGCCGGATGGCCGCGCGAAGCCTTGCTGATTACCGTCG
>JAEVZN010000424.1 GCA_023392205.1 Pseudomonadota bacterium | reverse complement strand
GCCTGGCGGTCTTCTTCGTCCTCGTCGCGGCGGGTCACGATGTCCTCGCCGCGCGCGATGCGCTCCGCCTCGTCGGCATTGCGTGCGACGATCACGTTGACCATCACCTCGACTTCCGGATGCAGGGTGATCTCCACCTTGTGCGATCCGATGGTCTTGATCGGCGCATTGAGCGCGATCTGGCCGCGCGAGACATTGAAGCCGGCCTTGGTGACCAGATCGGCGATATCGCGGGCCGTCACTGAGCCGTAAAGCTGGCCGGTCTCGGAGGCTTGCCGGGTGGCGGTGAAATTCTGGTCGTTGAGCTTGTCGGCGACTTTCTGCGCTTCGCCGCGATTCTCGAGATTGCGGGCCTCGAGTTCCTTGCGCATCTCCTCGAAGCGCTCCTTGTTGGTCGCGGTGGCGCGCAGCGCCTTGCCCTTCGGCAAGAGGAAATTGCGCGCGAAGCCGTCCCTCACGCGAACGGTTTCGCCCATCTGGCCGAGCTTGGCCACACGTTCGAGCAAAATGACTTCCATTTCAGTCTCCTGTTTCTGCTTGCTTCTTTATCTGCCTGTGAGGTGCATTCATTCCGTCCGTGCGGGCGGCTGTCCCGGACCTGCATTGCGGTTGCGGAAATCGAAAATGGCGTCGGCGATCCCGAACAATGTTGCGAGGATGATCGTCGGCCAGAAGAAGGCGAGGGCGAAATAGGCGCCCACGAGAATGAATGTGCGGCCGCCGAGCGGGCGCGTGATGGCGTGCAGGACCGCAAAACCCAGAATGGCATAGGCCAGAACTAAAGCTGCGGTCACAATACCGCCGACCGTTCCGACCAGGCCCGGCATGAAGGACAGGACGATCGCCGCGGCGAAAGCCATGTGGGCGCGGGGCGGAAAGCGCATCGCCGCAAGATCCGGCCAGGGCCGCTTCAGATTGCCGGACACCCGGACGATGCGGCCTGCGAGATAAAGATTGAGCGAATTCGTCATGGTCGCCACCGCAGCGGCGGCGAGCGGCATCGCCGCGACCAGGAATTCGATGGTCCGCTGCGCTTCGGGACTGTCGGCATCGAGCGGCGTCGCCGGCGTGCGGCGCGGTTCGGTCAGCATGCGTTCGAAGGCGGTGCGCAGACCGGCGCGAAACGTCTCTTCGTCGCTGCCGAATGTCGGGATGACCAGTATGACCATGGCCGCGGCGATGGCAGCGCACCAGAGAACGAGGCGGCCGGCCGGATACCATTCGGCCGATCCATCCGCTGCGGGCCGTGCGAGCAGGGTCAGATAGCCGAGCCACCAGGCGGGCAAGCCGATCCCCACGAGGAAGGCCGCGAGAAAAAGCGGGCTGCCGAAACCTGCCGCCAGTCCGAGCGCCGCCGACAAAGCCGCAACCAGAGCGGCCCAATGGCTCCAGCCGATCGCTGCGATGATGATCGGAAGCGGTGCGAGATAGAAGAGGAGGATGGACAGGAGCGAGCCCGATGCAACGGACGCAAACAGCAGCGCGGATGCCGCGCCGGCGCCGACCCCGACCAGAAGGAGTTGCATCATTCGAGCTGTCCCGCTTGTTCAGCGGTTAGAGGTGGATCGACGTCCACCCCAACCATCGGCGCCGGGTCAAAGGCCCGACGCCTCGTTGTGCAGAGAGAAGCGCTGCCGCCTGTCGCGAAAGCGCTCCGGCAATACCGACGCCTATTTGATCACGTAGGGCAAAAGACCGAGGAAACGTGCGCGCTTGATGGCCTGCGCCAGTTCGCGCTGCTTCTTGGCCGAAACGGCCGTGATGCGGCGCGGTACGATCTTGCCGCGCTCGGACACGTAACGCTGCAGCAGCTTCACGTCCTTGTAGTCGATCTTCGGCGCGTTGGCGCCGGTGAACGGGCAGGTCTTGCGACGGCGAAAGAAGGGGCGGCGTCCACCGCCGGCTGACATCGACATGATCAGGCCTCGCTGTCGGTGATTGCAGGAGTGGGTGCGCTTTCCGCATCCCGGCGCGGACCGCGCTCGCCACGGTCGCGGTCACGGCCACCACCGAAGCCACGGTCGCCGCCGAAGCGGTCGCCGCCAAATCCGCGATCGCCGCGCTCGCGATCATCGCGATCAGACTTGCGCATCATGGCCGACGGGCCTTCCTCGTGCTCGTCCACGCGAATGGTGATGTAGCGCAGGACGTCTTCGCTGAGCCGTTCCTGGCGCTCGATCTCCGCGATTGCAGCCGGCGGAGCCTCCACATTCATCAGCGTGAAATGCGCCTTGCGGTTCTTGTTCATGCGATAGGTGAGGGATTTCACGCCCCAATATTCGGTCTTGGCGACCGAGCCACCCATGCCCTCGATGATGCCCTTGTATTGATTGGTCAGATCGTCGACCTGTTGCGCGCTGGCATCCTGGCGCGCAAGAAATACGTGCTCGTATAACGGCATGTGCCTTCCTTCTTTCATGGCGCTGTCCGGCGCAAAGCCCAACGAGTCCTTCGGGAAGGCTCGATGCTCTGATGGCGGGGACACGGGACGCCGGACCGACTGGTCCTGCCGCTTGGCCTTGCAGGCATATTGCCTTGAAGACCTTTGCAGCCGTCCGTTCAGCCCCCGGCCGGGACGAGCGGAAGCGCGCGTTATAGGGCTTTTGCGCGGGAAGGCAAGCATGGAACCGGCAAGCCCGCTTGACTTGCCTGTTATCGCGTTGTCTCTCCCCCCGCAATTCGGGCGCGCGCAAGGCCCGTCGCAGGGGGTTTTAAGGCATTGACGGTTGCATTCGTATTTCCCGGTCAGGGCAGTCAGGCGGTCGGAATGGGCAAGGCCCTGGCCGATAGCTATCCGGCAGCGCGTAACGTCTTTGAAGAGGTGGATTCCGCACTCGGAGAGAACCTGTCTGGCGTCATCTGGGAGGGGCCGGTAGAGGCCCTGACGCTCACCGAAAATGCCCAGCCTGCGCTGATGGCGGTCTCGCTGGCCGTCATCCGGGTGCTTGAGGCCGAAACCGGGCTGGATCTGCCCCGCGACGCAAAATTTGTGGCCGGGCATTCGCTCGGAGAATATTCGGCGCTTGCTGCCGCCGGCGCTTTTTCCATCAGCGATGCCGCGCGCCTTTTGCGCATCCGCGGCAATGCCATGCAGAAAGCCGTTCCGGTAGGGGCCGGGGCCATGGCGGCATTGATCGGGCTGTCCTTCGAGGAAGCCGCGGCCGTCGCGGCGGAAGCGGCGCAAGGCGAGGTCTGCCAGGCGGCGAATGACAATGGCGGCGGGCAGGTGGTGGTGTCCGGGAGCAAGGCGGCGGTCGAGCGGGCCGTAGAGATCGCCAAGGGCAAGGGCGCGCGGCGCGCCATGCTCCTTCCGGTGTCCGCCCCCTTCCATTGCGCGCTCATGCAGCCGGCAGCCGAAGCCATGGCTGCGGCGCTGGCGGAGACCCCGGTGAACGTGCCGGTGGTGCCGGTGGTGGCGAATGTGCTGGCGGCCCCCATCAGCGATCCGCGGGAGATCCGGCAGCGTCTGGTCGAGCAGGTGACCGGCACGGTGCGCTGGCGGGAATGCGTGGAGGCCATGGCCGGCGCAGGCGTCACCCGTTTCTATGAGGCCGGGTCCGGTCGGGTTCTGACCGGTCTGCTCAAGCGTATTGTGGACGGGGCCACGGGGACCGCCATTGGCAATCCCGACGATGTGGCGGCCTTCAAGGCCGGGCGCGGCTGAACAGGCGGCTGAAAACAGCAAGGAGTGTTCCATGTTCGACCTTGGCGGCAAGACGGCGCTTGTCACCGGCGCCACCGGCGGAATTGGCGGCGCCATCGCGCGTGCATTGCACCGCCAGGGGGCGATCGTGGCCTTGTCGGGCACCCGTCAGGAGGCGCTCGATCAACTGGCTTCCGAGCTGAAAGAGCGCGTGCATGTATTGCCGTGCAATCTCGCTGACAGCGAGCAGGTCGAGGCGCTGGTGCCGAAGGCCGAAGAGACGATGCAGAAGCTCGATATTCTGGTCGCCAATGCCGGTATCACGCGGGACAATCTGTTCGTGCATTTGCGCGATGAGGACTGGGAAACGGTCATCAATGTCAACCTGACGGCGACGTTCCGGCTGGCGCGTGCGGCGATGAAAACGATGATGCGGCGGCGTTTCGGGCGCATCGTCGGCATCACCTCGGTGGTCGGTGTGACCGGCAATCCGGGCCAGGTCAATTACACTGCGGCCAAGGCCGGCATGATCGGCATGATGAAATCCATCGGCAAGGAATATGCGCGCCGCGGCGTGACCGCCAATTGCGTCGCGCCGGGCTTCATCGCCACCGCCATGACCGACAAGCTGAACGAGAAACAGCGCGAGTCCATCCTGCAGATGGTGCCCTCGGCCAGGCTCGGGACACCCGACGATATTGCCGCCGCAGTGGTGTATCTGGCCTCCGACGAGGCGTCCTATGTCACCGGCCAGACGCTGCATGTGAATGGCGGGATGGCGATGATTTAAGTGCCTGTGCACACAGGCAATTCACAGCGAAATGCGTCTGCTGGTCAGGGCATTTGAAGTATGATAGCGAAATTATGCCGGGCTGGGGCGGCACCGGGAAGCAGGCTTGACGCCGCGTCTGCGACCCAATACACGCCGCCACCATCACGGTTTTGGAACGGCCAGCCGTTACGGGGAAAGCTTGCGGGAGCCGCTCGGCTCGGGAGGTCTTGCAGCTTGAACGGTGTGACGGGTCGTGCAACGACAGCTTCGATCGCGACGCCGATTGAGCCCATCATTGGAAGCAGAGGTTCGAACAGATGAGTGACATCTCCGAGCGGGTGAAGAAGATTGTCGTGGAGCACCTCGGTGTCGAGCCGGACAAGGTGACCGAACAGGCGAGCTTTATCGACGACCTCGGCGCGGATTCCCTCGACACTGTCGAACTGGTGATGGCGTTCGAGGAAGAATTCGGCTGTGAAATTCCGGACGATGCGGCCGAGACGATCCAGACCGTCGGCGATGCCGTCAAGTTCCTCGAAAAGAACGCCAAGAGCTGACAGAGAGCTGACTGGCGGGATGCCGGCCGGCGGCCTGCAGATTGCGGGCTGCGGCCGGGATGACGCCCTGAAACCGGGACATGCCGCGTCCGCCGGTCTTTTGCCGATATTCGATTGCAATGCCGCATCGCTGTTTCAAGTTGCCTGAAGCCATGCACGCTGCCGTGATATCCGGTGTCCCGGACGGGAGTGGGCGCAACAGGGCGGGAGCTGCATCATGAGGCGGGTTGTGGTGACGGGCCTTGGCATGGTGACGCCGCTTGCATGCGGCGTTGACATGTCCTGGAAGCGGATTCTCGAAGGCCGCAGCGGCGCCAGTCGCGTCGAGGATTTCGAGGTCTCCGATTTGCCCTGCAAGATCGCCTGCGCGGTACCGCGCGGCGATGGCTCCGACGGAACCTTCAATCCCGATCAGTGGATGGAGCCGAAGGAGCAGCGCAAGGTCGACGACTTCATCCTCTATGCCCTGAGTGCGGCGCGTCAGGCGCTCGACGATTCTGGCTGGAAACCGCAGACGCAGGACGAGCAATTCGCCACCGGCGTGATGATCGGCTCCGGCATCGGCGGTGTCGGCGGCATCGCCGAGGGTGCGATCCTGGTCAAGGAACGCGGACCGCGGCGGCTGTCGCCGTTCTTCATCCCCGGCCGCATCATCAATCTCGCATCGGGTTATGTGTCGATCGAATTCGGGCTCAAAGGCCCGAACTCGGCGGTGGTCACCGCCTGCTCGACGGGGTCGCATGCCATCGGCGATGCGGGCCGCATCATCGCGCTGGGCGACGCCGATGTGATGGTTGCTGGCGGCGCGGAATCGCCGATCGACCGGTTGTCGCTGGCGGGCTTTGCCGCCTGCCGCGCCTTGTCGACATCCTTCAACGACGAGCCGCAGCGCGCCTCGCGCCCCTATGACAAGGCCCGCGACGGGTTCGTCATGGGCGAGGGCGCCGGCGCCGTGGTGCTGGAGGAATACGAACACGCCAAACGCCGCGGGGCGCGCATCTATGCCGAGTTGATCGGCTACGGCATGTCGGGCGACGCCTATCACATCACCGCGCCGGAGCCGACCGGTGAGGGCGCCTATCGCTGTATGAATGCAGCCATCAAGCGCGCGGGAATTTCGGCTGGCGATATCGATTACATCAACGCGCATGGCACCTCGACGCCGCTCGGCGACGAGATCGAACTGAATGCCGTGCAGCGGGTGGTCGGCAACGCAGCCGGCAAGATCTCGATGTCGTCGACCAAGTCGTCGGTCGGCCATCTGCTCGGCGCCGCCGGCGCCATCGAGGCCATCTTCTCCATTCTCGCGATTCGCGACCAGATCGCGCCGCCGACCATCAACCTCGACGATCCGTCGGTCGATACGCCGATCGATCTGGTCCCGCATCAGCCGCGCAAGCGCGACATCCGCGTCGCCTTGTCGAATTCCTTCGGCTTCGGCGGCACCAATGCATCGCTGGTTTTCCGCGCCCCCGAGTGAGGACGCCGGAGCGCCAGGGCCCGTTGCCTTGGCGGTGCCATATCCGCTTGCTAGCGATTCGCCGTCTGCTTGTGGCTTTGCGATCCTCGCAATCCCCGCGAGCCGGATGTCGAGCTATGCACGCTTTGTCGCATCGCCATTTCATTTAGCGCAGGTCCGCAGCCGTTTTCGTGCCGATGCAACCGAGTATGGATACAAAATGGTGATTGCACGAAAATGGCATGCGGCGGAGCGGACAAAAATTTGCTAAACTTTCTGCCGATGCCTTCGATTGCTGCCAGCATGCCCGCACGCAATCCTGCAGCCGTGTGCCGCGACGGGATTTTTCCGGACCGGCGAGCGGACGGCCAATGTCACCTGATGTCATCCGATGTCACCTGATTCCGACGACCCGGCACCTCTGACATGATGCGATTGCGATGGACCAGAACATGACCACTCCGCGTTCTCCCCGTGCCGCCCTTGAGCCGGAGCGAGTTAAGGCGCCCGGCACGCGCTCGCGGCGCGCCCGTCATCCTCTGGTCATCATAGGCAATGCGATTTTCACGATCGTTCTGCTGATCGCGGTCGGCGTCGGCGCAGGGGTCTATTGGGGCAAGCTGCGGTTCGAGGAACCGGGGCCGCTGGCGGAGAACAAGGTGGTCAATATTCCGCGTGGCCTTGGGACGCGCGATATCGCGGCCCTGCTGGTCCGCGAGGGTGTACTCCGTGAGCCGTGGATTTTCGTCGCTGGCGCCGCCGCGATGAAGCTGCAGGGTCAGGATCTGAAATTCGGCGAATACCAATTCGCAAAGGGCGCAAGCCCGCGCGCGGTGGCCGAGACGCTGGTGGATGGCAAGGTTGTCCAGCATCAATTCACCGTCGCCGAGGGTCTCACGTCGGAACAGATCGTGGCAAGGCTGCTGGAAAACGAATTGCTGACCGGCACCATCCGGGAGGTCCCGCGCGAGGGCACGCTGCTCCCGGAATCCTACCGCTTCACGCGTGGCACGCCGCGCGAAGATGTGCTGAAGCGCATGCAGGCGTCGCAGCAGAAAGTGCTGCAGGATGTCTGGGAGCGGCGCGTGCCCGATCTGCCGGTCAAGACACCGGAGCAATTGCTGATCCTTGCATCCATCATCGAGAAGGAAACGGGCAAGCCGGACGAGCGGACGCGGGTCGCGGCGGTCTTCGTGAATCGCCTGAAATCCAAAATGAAGCTGCAATCGGACCCGACCATCATCTACGGTCTGGTAGGCGGAAAGGGCTCGCTCGGGCGTCCGATCCTGAAAAGCGAAATCACCCGGCCGACGCCCTACAACACTTATGTGATCGATGGCCTGCCGCCTGGCCCTATCGCCAATCCGGGCCGCTCCTCGATCGAAGCTGCGGCCAATCCGGCGCGCACCCGCGAATTGTTCTTTGTGGCAGACGGGACCGGCGGACACGCGTTCTCGGAGACCTACGAGCAGCACCAGAAGCACGTTGCCAAGCTGCGCGCGATTGAACGCGAGGCAGCCGATAGCGATGCGCCAAATGGCGCGCCGAGCGCCGTGCCGACGCCGCCCGAGGCGCCTGCGCCGCAA
>JAEVZN010000413.1 GCA_023392205.1 Pseudomonadota bacterium | reverse complement strand
CCACGCGAATACGCTCAGGATATATGTCAAAGGTTGGGATATAGCCCTCTGGCAATTAAATGGTTTGTGCAGGCCATTCGTGCCGGCGGCAAGCCCGCGTCACTTTTGGCCGACCCAAAGCTAGTTTTGAGATTTTGCGTAGCAAATGTCGTTGACGGGCTTTCAGAAGCAGCACGACAAACCTTAAACGCCCTGGTCATAGCCAACCGGCCGCACACATTGGCCTCTCTGCATTTCATTCTCCAAGATGACCTAGTAACTATCTCGAATGCATTGCGCGAACTACGCGCAGCAAACTTGGTTGTCGTGTCACCTTCACAACGAGTTGGCGGAGATGACTTTTATCTGCTGAAGCCGCTCGCCAACTTTTATGTACGAAATTACTTTCCACCTTCGCAAGAAATTCAGAAGGAACTCAAACAAAGACAAAATCAATTATCATTTGCTAGAGATCGCATTGCATCTGCTCGAAAAATAGCAAATGTTTACAATCCCAATTTTATATTTATCCGGGAAGATGATGCAGAAAGCGATTACATCGTCGCTGACTATCTCGCATCGGCCATGAATTCATTGCGTCGAAATCGAGGAGACGAGGCCGAGGGCTTTATTAACAAAGCAAAGGACATGTCTCCAAATTATTTCGAAGTGCACCGAGTAGAGGCATTCTACGCAGCGACCGAAGGAAATCCGCTCCGGGCGGACACAGCTTACGAGCGCGCAGTTGCACTCAAACCAGACTATGCGCCATTGCGATGTTTGTATGGCGGGTTTTTAATGCGGAATGATGACCCGGAACGCGCAAAAGAACAGTTTGAAATTGCGGTGAAGCTCGATGAAAATGAGCCCTCCAATCGACTGCAGTTGGCCCGCGTTTACACTCGCCTTCGTCAATTCGGCGAAGCGAAGACGCTTCTCGAACGTATTGAGGAACGCTCGCTTTCTTTCAAAGCAAAAAAAATTCTGATGGAAAGCTGGCTACAATTACATCACCAGAAAATCAATTTCGCGATACTTCAGTTTAACCAAGACAACGCGTTCGAGGCCATAAACGGGCTTGCCGAACACTTAAGCCAGATAGATGTACCATTACTTGATGATAAACACTTTGACACGTTATCCCGCATACCACCCCTACTACACAGATTTTGCAATGAAGAACGAGGTAGTGAGCGTTCAGCTGTTGCTGAACACGCAATTCAATTGCTTGATGATCTTTTGGCGATTGCCCGCGGAACCTTCACTCGCCCCCAACTTCCAGAGGCGGCACCGCCAACGAACGATAAGCCAAGCGCACTCCCTGGCCACCGGACAGGAACAATTAAGACAGTTGTTGACGGGAAGCAGTTTGGTTTCATCCGAGAGGACAACGGATCAGAATGGTTTTTTCATCGAAGCCATCTTGCTCGCACGTCCGAATTCGAATCACTGGAGCACGGTTTACGTGTCCGATTTGAGATCGGGCGAAATGAAAAAGGCATCTGTGCGGTATCAGTCGAAATTCTCAGGTAGGCATCACGCATACGAGTGAATCAACGCGACGCTGGAATATCCAGCACGTCAGCAGTTGAAGTATCACCTCACACCGGCAAATTGTCGTGCTTGCGCGCCGGCATCTCCACCTTCTTCGTCCGCAGCATGGCCAGCGCGCGGGCGATGCGGCGACGCGTGGAATGCGGCATGATCACGTCGTCGATATAGCCGCGCTCGGCGGCGACGAAGGGCGACAGGAAGCGCTGCTCGTATTCCTTCGTCCGCGCGGCGATGGTGTCGGCATCGCCGCCGCGGAAGATGATTTCCACCGCGCCCTTCGCGCCCATCACCGCGATCTGCGCGGTCGGCCAGGCATAATTGAGATCGGCGCCGACATGCTTGGACGCCATCACGTCATAGGCGCCGCCGAAGGCCTTGCGGGTGATGACGGTGACGAGCGGCACCGTCGCCTGCGAATAGGCAAACAAGAGCTTCGCGCCATGCTTGATCAGCCCGCCATATTCCTGCGCCGTGCCCGGCAGGAAGCCCGGCACATCCACGAAGGTGACGATCGGGATGTTGAAGGCGTCGCAGAAGCGCACGAAGCGCGCGGCCTTGCGCGAGGCATCGCTATCGAGCACGCCCGCCAGCACCATCGGCTGGTTGGCGACAAAGCCCACCGGCCGCCCCGCCACGCGGCCGAAACCGGTGACGATGTTCCTGGCGAATGACGGCGAGATTTCGAAAAAGTCACCCTCGTCCGCGACCTTCAGGATCAGTTCCTTCATGTCGTAGGGCTTGTTGGGATTGTCGGGGATCAGCGTGTCGAGCGAATTGTCGATACGGTCGGGATCGTCGAGCGTCGGCCATTCCGGCAATCCGGCATCGAAGCTGCTGGGAAGGAAGTCGATCAGCCGGCGCATCTGCAGGAGACATTCAACGTCGTTCTCGAACGCGCCATCGGCCACGGATGACTTCGTGGTGTGGATGGAGGCGCCGCCCAGTTCCTCCGCCGTCACCACCTCGTTGGTCACGGTCTTCACCACGTCGGGGCCGGTGACGAACATGTAGCTCGTGTCGCGCACCATGAAGATGAAATCGGTCATGGCCGGCGAATAGACATCGCCGCCCGCGCATGGCCCCATAATGACCGAGATCTGCGGGATCACGCCGGACGAGATCACATTGCGCTTGAACACCTCGCCATAGCCGCCCAATGCAGCGACGCCTTCCTGGATACGCGCACCGCCGGCATCGAACAGGCCGATGATCGGCGCGCGCGCCTTCAGCGCCATGTCCTGCACCTTCACGATCTTCTGCGCGTGGGTCTCCGACAGCGAGCCGCCGAACACGGTGAAGTCCTTTGAGAACAGGAACACGGTGCGGCCGTTCACGGTGCCCCAGCCGGTGATCACGCCGTCGCCAGGAAATTTCTGCTTCTCCATGCCGAATTCGTTCGAGCGGTGCTCGAGGAACATGTCGAATTCCTCGAACGAGCCCTTGTCGAGCAGGAGTTCGATCCGCTCTCTTGCGGTTAATTTGCCCCGCTTGTGCTGGGCATCGATGCGGGTCTGCCCGCCGCCAAGCTTTGCATCCTTGCGGCGGAGGTCGAGTTTTTCGATGATGTCTTTCATGGTCCCCTGCGCACGGTCGTCCGGCCGCAGACGCTAGCATGAGCCGCGAAGCGGCGTCACGCGGACCATGGGCGGCCGCTTCAGCGCAGCCCCTGCAAGGCCCCGATGCGCGAATCATAGGCCCGCGCCACGCAGACCGGATCGGTGCAGGCATTGCGGCTGCGCATCCAGTTGCGCTGGCTCTCGACGATGCCGGGCCGGTTGCGCGCTACCCGGTACAGCGCGGCCAGCGCATTGTCGCGCTCGGCCAGTGCGGGCTCTGCGCAGATCATCCGCTCCACCGCCGACAGCTTGCCGCCGCAGGAGAAGCTCGGGCTCACCATGTGCGGCGCGACGGCGCGCTGCGGCACCGCCGCTACCGGACCCGCCACCTGCACCGGCTGCAATTGCGACAGCCGCAGATCGTAGGCGCGCGCGATACAGGCGGCATCGGTCCCGCAGGCGTTACGGCTCCGCATCCACTCGCGCTGGCCGTCGCGCAAGGCCAGCCGCTCGGCGGCGGGCAGCGTATCGGCCAGGCGGTAATAGGCCTCCGACAACAGCCGGTCGCGGGTCGCAAGCCCGGCCTGCGCGCAGATCGCCTGCTCCACGGCTGACAGCGGGCCCCGGCAATCGAAACTCGGTTGCAGGGTCAGCGCCGGTTCGGGTGTGACCGGTGGCGTATCCGCGCGCGCGGGAGCCGGTGCGACCGGACTTGTCGCAGGCGCCTGTGTAGGCTCGAGCGCCTTGAGGCGCTCGCGGGCAATTGACGCAAACGTCGCATGTCCGCCGAAGCGGTCGATATATTCGCGCAGAAGCGCGGGCGACGGGGAATCCTTGATCGAATGCCAGAAAGTCAGTTCGAGTTCGCGCATGGTGGCGGGGTCTTTGGCCCCGGCCCTGGGCGGCGCGAAGTAGAAAGGCGGGCCGGACAATTCGTCGTAATAGGCCGGCCGCTGCTCATGGCGCACGCTGGCCGCCAGCGCCTCCACATCCTCGCGCACCTCGCGGGCAAGATCGGTGATCGCCTTGCCCTCCACGGTGAGCTTGCGCAGCAGCGTGCGGGTATAGACCGAGGTCGGCTCGGGATCGTTGTCGTGCAGGCGGTCCGCCGCCGTCTGCCCGAAGCCGGCCGAGAACAGGATGAAGAAGCCGCCCTGCCCCTTCACTGCGCTGCGTTGCGGTTCGACCAGTCCGCCGCGCCGCCCGATCGATCGCGTACCGCCCACCGCATAGGGATTGTCGCGGCAGGCATCGACAATGGCGATCTGCACATTGGAGCCGGTGGCGCGGATGCGCTCGATCAGCGGCATCAGCGCGAAGGATTCAAGCTTCAACCCCTCCTTGTCGACACGGTCCGGGCGCGGC
>JAEVZN010000388.1 GCA_023392205.1 Pseudomonadota bacterium | reverse complement strand
CCGGTCTATCTCGGCGTGATGGGCGCTATCCTCTCGGTGGATCGCAAGATCGTGGAAGTCGGACGCGCCTTCCGTCTCTCAGGACCTGCGCTGGTCCGCCGTATCCTGCTGCCGGCGGTATTGCCGGCTTATGTGGTGTCGCTGCGCTCAGGCCTGGGGCTCGGCTGGATGTTCGTGGTGGCCGCCGAGTTCATGGGCGCGTCGGAGGGGCTGGGCTATCTCCTGATCGACGGGCAGCAACTGGGCAAGCCCGCGCAGATCGTCGCCGCCATCATCGCCTTCGCCATACTCGGCAAGACGACCGACTGGCTGCTGACCAGCGCGACCGCACCCCTGCTGCGCTGGGAAGACCGTTTCCATCCGCGGGCGGGGACCTGATATGCTTTCGATTGCGAATGTCTCCAAGACCTATCCGAACGATGTCCGCGCGCTTGAGGGCGTGTCGCTTCAGGTGATGCCGGGCGAGATCGTCGCCATTGTCGGCGGCTCCGGTTGCGGCAAGTCGACCTTGCTGCGGGCAATTTCCGGCCTCGACCGGCCGACACGCGGGATCGTGCATCTCGACGACGAGGTGATCGCTGAGCCGCACGAGAAGATCGGGATCGTGTTTCAGGAGCCGCGGCTGCTGCCATGGCTCACTGTCGCGGAAAACGTCGGCTTCGGGCTCGCGCATGTGTCCGCCCCCGAGCGCAGGGAGCGCGTCGCGCGCGCGCTTGACCGGGTCGGGCTGTCCGACAAGGCCGATGTCTGGCCGCGCGAATTATCCGGCGGGCAGGCGCAGCGGGTCGCCATTGCCCGCGCGCTGGTCCCGCGGCCGGAAGTACTGCTGCTCGACGAACCCTTTTCCGCGCTGGATGCCTTCACCCGCGCCGATCTGCAGGACCATCTGCTCGACCTGTGGGCCGATAACAGGCCGACACTCGTGCTCGTGACACATGACGTGGAGGAGGCGGTGGTTCTCGCCGACCGAATTATCGTTATGCGTCCGCAGCCCGGTCGGCTATTCGAGGACATCGCAGACGATCTGCCGCGCCCGCGTGATCGTCAGTCGGAGGCTTTCGAGCGGCTCAAGCGTCGCGTACTCGCTGCTCTGGACCGTTCGCTTGACAGGTAAGGAGAGTGCGCCGGCGCGCGCGGTGACCTCAAGGAGGACCGGATGGACGCTACCGAATTGCGCGCGCTGCAGGCGCCGATCAAGGATCGCTACAAGAGCGATGCCGATGCCGCGCTGATCACCCTGCGCGCCAGGGGGACGCTCGACGACCAGAACATCGCCTGCAAGGTGGAGACCGGGCGCGCTCTGGCGGTGGCCGGATTGCATCCGGCGACAGGCGGCTCCGGTCTGGAATTGTGTTCCGGAGACATGCTGCTGGAGGCTCTGGTTGCCTGCGCCGGTGTGACGCTGAAGGCGGTGGCCACGGCGCTGGACATTCCGCTGAAAGCGGGCCGCGTCCTGGCCGAAGGGGATCTGGATTTTCGCGGCACGCTCGGCGTGGCGAAGGATGCTCCGGTCGGCTTCCGCGAGATTCGCCTGGTCTTCGAGGTTGAAACGGACGCGCCGCAGGACAAGCTCGACCAGTTGCTCAAACTCACCGAGCGCTATTGCGTGGTGTACCAGACCATCAAGGCCGGTCCGCCCGTCGCGGTGTCCCTGACGCGCGGCCAGCGCGTCCAGTAGCCATGACGCGCGGCTACCGCGCGCGGTCTTGACGCCTCGCCGTACGGCCTGCATGACCGGCCTGAAACAGGAGGACGGTCATGTCACAGAAGATCACCACGGGCGTGCACGCCCTGGTCGACCAGGCGATGGGGGAGATCGAGACGCTCACCGTCGATGCCGCACGCGGGATGCATGGCCGCGAGGATGTGGTGTTCGTGGATATCCGCGACATTCGCGAATTGCAGCGCGAAGGGAAGATGCCCGGCGCCTTCCATTGCCCGCGCGGGATGCTGGAATTTTGGATCGATCCGGACAGCCCGTATTTCAAGGACATCTTTGCGCAGGACAAGACCTTTGTATTCTTCTGTGCAGCCGGCCAGCGTTCGGCGCTTGCCACCCATACCGCGCAGAAGATGGGCCTGAAGCCCGTCGCGCATATCGGGGGCGGCTTCGGAGCGTGGAAGAAGTCCGGTGCGCCCATCGAAATGCCGGCCCCGAAACCCTGACAGCCATCTGTTGCGCTGATCCGGCGCATCACTGCTTTTCGCTTGCGGGCGCACGATAGCGTTCGCAAGATCGAGGTCTTTGGGGGATTGCGGATGGCCTTGAAACTCATTCTCGGGAACAAGAATTATTCGTCCTGGTCGCTGCGGCCATGGATCGCCATGCGTCACGCGGGCATCGCATTCGAGGAAGAAGTGATCCCGCTCTACGAGCCGGGCAGCCGCGAGCGCATCCTGCATTATTCCCCAACCGGGAAAGTGCCGGTGCTGATCGACGGCGACATGGTGATCTGGGAATCGCTTGCGATTCTCGAACATCTCGCCGAACGCTTCCCGAAAGCCGGGCTGTGGCCGTCCGGGCCCAAGGCGCGCGCGCATGCCCGCGCCATCTCCGCCGAAATGCATGCGGGCTTTAGCGCCCTGCGGCGTTATTGCCCGATGAACATGCGCCGGATGTCGCGACGCCGTGCGCCCACGGCGGAGGTGGATGCCGATGTGCGGCGGATCGAGATCATCTGGACCGATTGCCTTGCGCGCTTCGGCGGGGAGGGCGGCTTCCTGTTCGGGCCGTTCGGGGCGGCGGACGCGATGTTCGCGCCGGTGGTGTCGCGTTTTGCAAGCTACGTTATTGGCGTCGGCGCCGCCGCCGCGCGCTATATGGAAGCCATGATGGCGCTTCCGGCCTGGGTGGAATGGCGCGATGCCGGCCTTGCCGAATCCTGGGTGATGCCCGGCAACGAGGTGGATTGACCAGTCTCGTTTTGTTCCCAGGGGAACCCGGAACGTTCGGCGGCGTTTTGTCTCCATTCATCTTCAGGGACAACATGCCGGGCGCGCTTTTTCAAAAAGACCGCAATGTGTGGCGCGTAGAATCGGCCGCCCGCGCGTCAATGCTGGTCGACGGCGCCGCCTATTTCGGCGCGCTGCGCGAGAGCCTGTTGCAGGCGCGCCATTCCGTGCACATCGTCGGCTGGGACATCGACAGCCGGATGCGCCTGCTCGGTCCCGATTGCCGGGCCGATGACGGTTTGCCGGAAACGCTCGCGGAATTCCTGTCGGCCCTGGTTGAGCGCCGCCCCGATCTCACCATCCATCTGCTGCTATGGGATTTCTCGGTCCTGTATGCGCTGGAACGCGAGATTTTTCCGACGCTCTCGCTGAACTGGAATACCCCCGACCAGATCAGGTTCTGTCTGGACCGCGCCGCGCCGCTCGGCTGCTCGCAGCACCAGAAGATCGTGGTCATCGACGATTCGGTGGCCTTTACCGGCGGGCTGGACCTGACCATCCGCCGCTGGGACACGAGCGACCATAAAGCAGTCAATTCGCTCCGCTGCGATCCGGCCGGCGAGGCCTATCGTCCCTTCCACGATGTGCAGGCCGTGGTCGACGGACCGGCCGCGGCGGCTCTGGCCGAACTCGTGCGCGAACGCTGGGAGCGAGCCGAATGCGAACTTGCGCCCTGGATATCGCCTGCGCACGATTGCTGGCCGCAAACCGTGACGCCGGATTTCACCGATGTCGAGATCGGCATTGCCCGCACCTTGCCGGCCTGCGAAGGCCGAAAGCCGGACGAGGGACAGGGCGAAGTGCGGGAGGTCGAACAGCTGTTCCTGGACATGATCGATGCGGCCGAGCGCAGCATCTATGTCGAGAACCAGTTCCTGACCGCGCCGCATATCGCCGAAAGGCTCGCGCGCCGGATGCAGCAGAAGTCCGGACTGGAAGTGCTGCTGGTAGCGCCGAATACGCCCGAGACATGGATCGAAAAGCACACCATGCGCAACGGCCGCATCCGCTTCCGCCAGATTCTGGAAGATGCCGGCGTCTTCGACCGCGTGCGCATGGTTTATCCTCACGTCACGCAGGACGGCGTCACCGCCGACACGATGGTCCATTCCAAGGTGATGGTGATCGACGACCGGATTCTTCGCATCGGCTCGGCCAATCTCAACAATCGCTCCATGGGCGCCGACACCGAATGCGATATCGTCATCGCCGCTGACAGCGAGACGCAACGTGCGACGATCACAAGGCTGCGTAACCGGCTCATTGCCGATCATTGCGGTGTGACGTTGGGGGATGTGGAGGATGCGCTGGCACGCGACGGGTCGCTCCTGGCCATACCCGGAACGCTGCAGGGCCGGGGGCATTGTCTGAAGGCCATTGAGGACGGATCGCCTGATCCGGAGGAAATCGCCGCTTATGTCGAAGACATTGCCGATCCGCCGCGTCCGCTGACAGCTGCCGCCGTGGTCGCGTCCGGAGCCCTGATCATGACCCGCATCACGTCGAGCGGCCTTGGAAAATTCGCGGTGGTGGCTGTCCTGCTTGCCGCGCTCACGGCAGCGTGGGCGTTCACGCCGCTGTCGGAATATGCCAGCCCCGACGTCGTGCGCGGTGCAGCCCGGAGTGCGGCAGATTCCGTCTGGGGACCGTTTGCGGTGGTGGCGGCGTTTGTCATTGGGGGTTTTGTGGCATTTCCCGTGACGGTGCTGATCGCGGCGACGGCTGCTGGCTTCGGCCCGTGGCTCGGCTTTATCTATGCGCTGACCGGCGCGGTCGCGTCCGCGCTTGCCACCTATGCCATCGGCGCGATGATGGGGCGCGACGCCCTGCGCAGTATGCTCGGCAAGCGGCTCACTGACATACGCAAGAAAATCTCCGAACGCGGCGTGCTGGCCATTGCCGCTATCCGGCTTGTGCCGATCGCGCCCTTCACGCTGGTCAATCTCGCGGCCGGGGCCAGCGGCATCACCGTGTCGCATTATGTGGCCGGGACCGTGATCGGCCTGATGCCGGGGCTTGTCGTGATGTCGCTGATGGGAAGCCAGATCATGCGCATCCTGTCCTCGCCGACGCCGACCGAGATTGCCATGCTCGCCGGACTCATCCTTGCCTGGCTCGCCATCGCCTTCGGTTTGCAGACCGCCTTGTCCAAGTTCCGGAACGAATCGCATTGACGCCCGAGCGCCGGCGCGCCATCCGCGTCATGACATGGAATATCCACGGCGCCATCGGCCGCAATCCGCGCTTCGATCTTGAAAAGGTCGTTGCACTAATCCTGCGCGCCGATCCGGATGTCGTCGCCTTGCAGGAAGTCGACTCGCGCGGTGCGGCGAACGGCGATCCATTCGAGTTGTTGCAGGAGCAACTCGGCCATTTCGGGGTCGGCGCCAAGTCCATTGTCGCCGAAGACGGCGGCGCCTATGGCCAGATGCTGATGAGCCGCTGGCCGCTGCACGACAGCGACATCCGCGATATCTCCTATGGCGAACGCGAGCCGCGCCGCGCCATTCGCAGTTGCGTCGAAACTCCGCAGGGACCGTTGCATGTCATCGCCACGCATCTGGGCCTGTCGATCCGCGAGCGGCGCGATCAGGCGCGCAGTCTGCTCGCGCTGATGGGCGATGCGTCGCCGCTGGTGATGCTTGGCGATTTCAACGACTGGTTCTGGCCGGGTTCGGTGCGCGGAATGCTGGCGCGGGTGCTGCCGGATCACTCCTACCGGCGCACGTTCCCCTCCGGCATGCCGTTGCTTCGCCTGGATCGGATCTATTGCCGGCCGCGCGGCGTGCTGATGCAGACCTGGACCGATACGACAGCGCGAACGATCTCGGACCATCTGCCGGTGATCGGAGATATCGTGCTCGACCAGGCGGACGGCGTGGAGCCGAAAAAAGAAAACCCGGCCTTGGGCCGGGCTTCCAGCGACGACATCGAGAGTACATCCGTCCCGATTCATCGAACTTGACTGACTGTGTCAGGCATTTGTTAACAAATTATGACCGGATCGGTTCCGGAGAATCGGGCCCGCAGGCAAGCCGCAGGCCCGGTATCGTGCCTAACGTCAGGCGTCGATCACGGCCACGATCTCATATGTATCCGGATCGATGATCAGAATCTCGTCACCGACCAGAATGAACTGGTATTCGCGCCAGGCCGGGTAGACTTCGATCACGGTCGGCGGCAGCCGATGCAGGGTCACGCTGCGCGGCACCCTGGTGCCGACCGAGATATTGAAATTCACGTTCCGGATCGGACGCACATTGGATTGCCGGATCGTGGTGCTGATCCGTGTGCGCTGCTCGGAGCTCAGCGACGCACGGCCCGAAGAGCCGGCGGCACCCTGACCTGTCGTGCGGTCGCGGCGTTCGTTGCGGTCGGCCTTGGTGTCGGAC
>JAEVZN010000322.1 GCA_023392205.1 Pseudomonadota bacterium | reverse complement strand
CGGCAGCGCAAGCCCGAGCAGAGGCCGCCACAGCCGCGGCCATGACGTGCCGGTTGCGCCGGGCGCTGTCTCAGCGCGTGCGGCAGCGGCTATTGTCATATCAACAGAGGACATGGCAGGACCGGATTGTTGCAAAGTGCTTGTGCAGGACTGCGTGGCTCGCGGATCAATTTGTCAGCGCCACGCTGGTGTCGATCAGTGCATCGACATTGGCTTTCACATCGACATCCGGCTTGATCACGCCCGCCTGCTGAAGCGCAATGCCGGCGGCGAGGATCGACTCCTTCTGCGGCGCGCCGATCCTGGAATGCGTCAGCTCGGTACGTTCATTGAGCTGACGGTCTACAACCGATTCCGGAAGTTTCGTGACGCCGATAAAGGTCTTCTTCACCTGATCGGGATTGGCGAGCGAATATTTGCGCGCATCTTCATAAACCTTCAGCACGCGCTGGACGAGTTCGGGATGCTGCTTGAGAAACTGTTCGCGCACATTGAGGATGCCCCAGGTATTGGCGTCCGTGTTGCGGTAGAACAGCTTCGCGCCATCCTCGATTTCGGCCGCGGCCATCATCGGATCGAGTCCGGCCCACGCGTCGACATCGCCGCGGATCAGCGCCGCCTTGCCGTCGGCATGTTGCAGGAGGACTGGAGTGATGTCCTTGTCGGTAAGCCCCACGCTTTGCAGCGCGCGCACGAGGAAGATATGCGGATCGGTGCCGCGGGTCACGGCGACGCGCTTTCCTTTCAGGTCCGCGATTTTCTCGATCTTCGAATCCCTGCCGGTGACAAGCGCCGTCCATTCGGGACGCGAATAGACATAGATCGCCTTGACCGGATTGCCGTTGATCCGGGCCACCAGGGCGGCGGAGCCTGCGGTTGATCCGAAATCGATCGAGGACGCATTCAAAAATTCCAGCGCCTTGTTCGAACCCGCGCTCTGCACCCAGCGGATGCCGATGCCGTCTTTGGCGAATTCCTTTTCGAGGAGCCCCTGCTCCTTCAGGACCATCGAGACCGGATTGTAGGTGGCCCAGTCGATGCGGATTTCTTTCGGCAGATCCTTGGCCAGGTCTTTGGGCTTGTCCTGCGCGAACAGGGCTGCGCCCGGCATCAATCCGACGAAAAGGGCGGAAAAGAAAATGGAGCGGCGGGACAACAGCGTCATGTTAGCCTCCGGACATGCAGGCGCGTTCGCGCACAAGGCGCGGCCGGCCGGATTGAAATTGAGCAGGAGGTGGTTGGACCGCCCGCCCGTCAGCATGCGACGGGGCGACCCCGACCGCTTTAGCTGCATTTTTTAAGCGCCCGCAAGCTGCTCGCTCAAATCGGCGCTACGCATCCAAAGGTAGCCAAAGATCGGTTCTCGTCAATGAAACGCTATGGCGAAGTTTGGCCGGTTGCGATGCAGGCATTTCGCATGCGCATGGAAAAAGGAAATATCTTTACTTGCGCGCCATCCCGATAGAGTCTGAGCTTTGACTTCCGGCGCGACGGCCGTCGTCATCGGCCGCAGCGACACATGACCTGACGAACCGACCTGATCCGACTAACCGACATGCCCCTGTTCTCCCCGCTCGACCTTTTCGCCGTCGGCTTTTTCGTTCTCGCCTGGGCAGCCTATGCCGTCCTGCTGGAATGGACCCCGCATGCCTCGCGCTCGCTCAATGCCCGGATGCATGTCTACCGCGATGCCTGGATGCAGGAGATGCTGCGCCGGGACATGCGCATGGTCGACGGCCAGATCATGGCGTCGCTTCAGAACGGCACGGCCTTTTTCGCATCCACGTCGCTGATCGCAATCGGCGGCACGCTCACGCTGCTGCGCTCGACCGACGATCTGATCATGGTCGTGTCCACCCTGCCCTTCGGCGAGCCGACCACCCGTCTGCAATGGGAGATCAAGACCGTCGGGCTGGCGACGATCTTCGTCTATGCTTTCTTCAAGTTCGCCTGGGCCTACCGGCTCTACAATTATGTGGCGATTATGATCGGCGCGATGCCGCCATCATCGGAACGCGATACGCCGGAGGCCAAACGTCATGCCTTGCGCACCGGACGCTTATGCGAATCCGCCGGCCGGCATTTCAACCGCGGCCAGCGCGCCTTCTTCTTCGCGCTCGGCTATCTGGGCTGGTTCATCACGCCGTGGCTCTTGTTTCTTTCCACGGTCGGAATTTTCGCGGTGATGTGGGCGCGGCAATATCATTCCGACGCCAGCGCCGCGCCGACGGCCGAATGATCGGCCCTGCGACTTATGCGAAGGCGAGCAGAATCCAGGCGCAACTCACCAGCACCAGCGACAGGCCGGTCGCGACGTTCAGCAACAGCATTTCGCGCCAGTGGCGCCGCCGTTCACGCGCCTCGTCTTCCCCCTCGACGATTTCGGGAAGCTCGGTGATCCCCGGTACCGGAATGATGCGTATATCGCTCGACACGACGATACTCCCCCTGAACGCTTCGTCTCAGGCGCGTGAGTGTCGGCGCAAATGTTTTCGAATTGGTAACCATGAGGCGGAACCGGGGGCTCAGTTTGGGCTTTCCGGTGCCGGAAACAGCGCGTGGCTGTGGCCGAGCAGCCAATACACCACGAGACCGACCCATTCGCGCATGGCTGTGTCGGTCCGCGCAAGCCCCGCGGAAAAGGATCCGAACAGCGAGGTCAGATCCCCGGATCCGCGGGTCCGGTAATCGACCGGATGCGCCTCGACCGGGAAGCCTGCCTGCCGGAAAATGCCGACCGAACGCGGCATGTGATAGGCCGAGGTCACCAGCAGCCAGCGCTCGGAGGGCTTGGGCTGCACCAGATCGCGGGTATAGGCAGCATTCTCGATCGTGTTGCGGGCCTTGTCCTCCAGGATGAGCCGGTCGCGCGGGATTCCGAAACTCTCGAACAGATCGGCGACGTAATGCGCCTCGCGCGCCTCGCCGAACAGCGTGCCGGCGCCGCCCGTGAACACGATCCGCGCGTCGGGATAATCGCGGGCGAGCCTGGCAACCGCGGTCATGCGTTCCGCCGACTCGTTAAGCGCCGGCTGTCCGCGCGCCGCCGATACATCCGGTGAAACCGCGCCGCCCAGAACGACGATGCCATGCGGCGCCTGGCTGCCCGGCTGCCAGGCCGGGAAGCGCTCCTCCAGCGGCAGCATCAAGGCATTGCCGACCGGAGAAATTCCGATCACCGTCAGCAGGAGAATACTCCCGATCGCCAGCCCCTGACCGAAACGGCGCAGGCGGGTGCGCATCAGCAGGATGCCGGCCAGCGTCAGCGCGAACAACAGGTTGGACGGCAGCGCGAAGAAGCCCAGAATTTTCGACAGACCGAACATCAGGCTCCCCCGGCAGGCGCAGCGCGCCGTTACTTCGCCTTGCGCTCGGCCTCGTAGCGTCGCTTGGTCTCGTCATTCATCGGGTAAAGGCCGGGCAGCTTGACGCCGCGCTCGACCTCCTTGACCACCCATTCCTCATACGCCTCGTGTTCGAGGCCTTCTCTGGCGATATCCTCGACCATCGCCTGCGGAATGACCACTGCGCCATCGTCATCGGCAACGATGATGTCGCCCGGAAAGATCGCACAGCCACCGCAGGCAATCGGCTCGTTCCAGCCGACGAAAGTCAGGCCGTTGACCGATGGCGGCGCCGCGATCCCGGCGCACCAGAGCGGCAGCCCGGTTTTCAGCACGCCGGTGCGGTCGCGCATCATCCCGTCCGTCACCAAAGCCTGCACGCCGCGCCGGACCATGCGCATGCACAGGATGTCGCCGAAGCTACCGGAATTGGTCACCCCCATGGCGTCGGCAATGGCGATACAGCCCTCCGGCATGTCCTCGATGGCGGCGCGGGTGGAGATCGGCTTGCCCCAGCTTTCCGGCGTTGCCAGATCCTCGCGCACCGGCACGAACCGCAATGTGAAGGCCGGGCCGACCACGCGGCCAAGGCCGCCGGTCAGCGGCATCGGCCCGGTCATCCAGCTATGCCGGATACCGCGCTTGAGAAGCAGCGTGGTGATCGTGCCGGTGGTCACGTGCTTCAGATCGTCGAGCGCACTCATCTTGGGACAGGTCCGTTGTTGCGAAGATCAGGCCGGGCCGAGACCGATGGTCCGATCGCGCCGCCGCAGCAAGGCGATCAGCGGGATCGACAAAAGCACCATCCAGCCCTTGCCGATCACCTGCCCCAGCAGATAATCGAGCGACCCGAAGGCGAGCCACAGGAATACGACAGAATCCACAACCAGCCCGACGATGCTGGAGGCCACCACGGCGACGATGAAGCGCCGCTCCTGCAGCGGCGTATAGACCGCCGTATCGGCAAATTCGGAAAGCAGAAAGGCCGTGGCCGAAGCGGTCACCAGCGGCAGCGGGGCGATCAGCCCGGACAGCGCGGCGCCGATCAGGATCGCGGCAATCGCGGCCGGCAGCCCGAGCCTTCGCTGCACCAGATCGCGCAACACCAGCGCGACGCCCACCATCAGCACGCCGGACGGCGCCATCACGCCGGGCGCAACCGGAACCAGACACGGGCCATTGGGCACGCAGGTCGTGCCGACATGCTGGATCAGCCAATTGGCAACCGGAATGGTCAGGCAAAAGAAAAAGAAGAACAGACTTCCCTCAACCCAGCGCCTGGTTTCGAGATTCACACGTCGCTGTTGCATTCCATCTTCCATTTCGCAAAACCGGCCGCCCGCAATTGGCAGGCCGGGCAATTCCCGCACCCATAACCCCATTCATGCCGCTGCGCACGATCGCCGAGGTAGCAGCTATGGGTCTCCTCGACGATCAGCGCGAGCAGGTCCTCGCCGCCGAGGTCGTCCGCGAGCGCGAAAGTGCCGGCCTTGTCGATCCACATCAAAGGCGTATGCACGACGACACGCCGGTCCATGCCGAGGCTCATCGCCACCTGCATGGCCTTGATCGTGTCGTCACGGCAATCGGGATAGCCGGAATAATCGGTCTCGCACATTCCCGCAACCAGGTGGCGGGCGCCGCGCCGATAGGCCAGCGCGCCGGCAAAGGCAAGAAAGATCAGGTTGCGGCCGGGCACGAAAGTTGTGGGAAGCCCGGCGGCGGACATGGCGATGGCGCTGTCGCGGGTCAGCGAGGTCTCGGAGATGGCGCCCAGCGTGGCGAGGTCGATCATGTGATCCTCGCCGAGCCGCATGGTCCAATCCGGGCGCAGGTCGCAGAGGCGGTCCCGGATGACCGGCCGGACATCGAGTTCGACCCGATGCCGCTGGCCGTAATCGAACCCGATCGTCTCGACCCGGCTGAACCTGTCCAGCGCCCATGCCAGGCAGGTTGTGGAATCCTGCCCACCCGAGAACAGGACCAGAGCGGTTTCCGGTTCTAGTCCCATTGCGGCGACCAGGCCCAGTCGACGATTCGCCCGTCCGGCCGCGCAAGGTCCGCAATCTCCGCCATGTCGGAATCGCTCAATTCGAAATCGAAGATCGCGATATTCTCGGTCAGCCGCTCGACCTTGCTGGTGCGCGGAATGACGGCAATGCCCTGCTGCACGAGATAGCGCAGCGACACCTGCGCGGCCGTCTTTCCGTAGACCTTGCCAATGCGTTCAAGCACCTCGTCGTTCTTGGCATGGCCGCGTGCAATCGGCGAATACGCGACCACCGCAAGGTCATGCGCGCGACAGGCCGCAACGACTTTCGACTGGTCCAGATAGGGATGGCATTCGATCTGGTTGCAGACCAGCCGCTCGCCGGACAGCCGGGTTGCCTCGTCGATCAGCGCGGTCGTGTAATTCGACACGCCGATATTGCGCACCAAGCCGTCCTGCTTCACCCCGACCAATGCGTCGATGGTGTCTTTCAGCGGCAGACCCTTGTTCGGCCAATGCAGCAGCAGCAGATCGATTTCGCCTAATCGCAACTTTCCAAGCGAGTCTTTCACCGAGCGTTGCAGGAGATGCGGCGCAAGATTGTCCGGCGACCCCTTGGTCACGACGAAAATGT
>JAEVZN010000285.1 GCA_023392205.1 Pseudomonadota bacterium | reverse complement strand
TGACGGTCGGCGACGGGGATCTGGTAATAATCGGGGTGGATTTCCGAGAAGGCCAGGAAGCCGTGCCGGTTGCCGCCATAATCGACGAAGGCCGCCTGCAGCGACGGCTCAACGCGCGTGACCTTGGCGAGGTAGATATTGCCGCGCAATTGCTTGCGGCTTGCGCTTTCGAAGTCGAATTCCTCGACACGGTTGCCGCGCAGAACGACCACCCGGGTTTCTTCCGGGTGGGTCGCATCGATCAGCATTCTGTTGGACATTGAATTTTCTCTGGACCCCCGGCGGGGCTGCTGTGTCCGACGGCCGGTAAGGGCGCGTGGTGACGCAGGCCAAAACGTGGGGGGTCGATGCTATGTGAGAACGTGCGGGCGTCTCGATCCGGCGCGAGCCGCTCGTTTTCCGGCGGAGATGACCGCCTCCAACAGAGCCAAACCTAGCTTGCACCTGCGCCATTCCTCAAACCCGCGGCGAAGTGGCCGCTGCAAGGATGCGCGGCCGCTGAACAGTCGTCGCTTACGGGTTTGCATGGCGCCTTGCGATGGCTGCGGCGCCGGTTCCGGTCGCCCTTGCGACCCAATCGCTAAATCCCAAGCCCTGAATCACAAGACACAAATTCCGAGACACCGGCTGATCGGACCGTCCGCCGCCTGCAACGTGGCAGGGGGTCGGTTTTGGTCCTTACGCCCGCCGCCTCTGCTATCCGGACCTCTTTCCGGTGCCTTCTTCGAGACGGGCGTGCCGAATGCCTGAACGCGGCACGGCCAGAACTGTGCAAACCATAAGCACATACTTCATAGGATGCCGGTGGGCGCTTAGCAAGCAAACATTCTGCACCCCCATGGATTATTCACCGCTAACCCATTCAAAAACAAAAGGTTTTATGGGGCCTGCGCAGCGGGTAGCTGGCTATGGGTATTTTGGTAGTGCGCCGGTCTCAATTCACAGATGTCGTGAAGGTGACACGACTCAGGCGCGAAAACGGATATCGGCTGCGACGACGGCAGCCAATTTTGCCGCTAGACTGCGCGGGCCTGAACGCTTGCTCGGTGAGAACCAGTGTTCGGAGGCGACGTGCAAGCAGGAGGATTGAAATGAGCATTTTCGGAAAGATCATGTCGACCATTTTCGGGTCGGGTTCGGCCGCATCGACCGGCTCCGCCGCGGCTCCGGCCGGAAGTCCGGGCGCAGCTGGCGCACCCGGCGGCGCCGCCCCGATGTCCGGCGTCGACGTGGAGAAGGTGGTCTCCGACATGGCCGCCCAGAAGAAAGAGAAACTGGACTGGAGGAGGTCGATCGTGGACCTGATGAAGGTGCTCGATCTCGATTCCAGCCTGAAGGCGCGTCAGGAACTGGCCAAGGAGCTCGGCTATACGGGCGACATGAATGACTCGGCCAAGATGAATATCTGGCTGCACAAGCAGGTCATGACCAAGCTTGCCGAAAACGGCGGCAAGGTTCCGGCCGACCTCAAAGCCTGATTGCCGACGCAGCTGCGATCTGTCCCCGGCCGCCAGGCCGGGGATTTTCTTTGTCCCGTGCCAGCTTGCGAAAACTGGATTAAAGGCACCGTCGGGAGCATCGCACGATGAAAGTGGGGCAGGACCATTACCGGTCGATCTGGGTCGAGGACGATGCTGTGCGCATCATCGACCAGACCCGCCTGCCGCACGACTTCGTGGTGGTGACCCTCGACACGCTCGAACGTGCGGCCGCCTCGATCCGCGACATGTGGGTGCGCGGGGCGCCGCTGATCGGGGCGACGGCGGCCTATGGCGTGGCCGTTGCGATGCGCGCCGATCCTTCCGATGCAGGCTTGCGACATGCCCATGACCTGCTGATCGCCACCCGCCCGACGGCGGTGAACCTGCGCTGGTCGCTGGAGGAGATGGCGGCGCATCTTTCGCCGCGTGCGCCGTCCGCGCGGGCCGAATCAGCCTTTGCCAGAGCCGGGCAGATCGCCGAAGAAGACGTGGCCATCAATGCGGCCATCGGCGAGCACGGGCTGTCGGTGATCCGCCGGATCGCCGAGGCGAAAGCCGGGCCGGTGAATATCCTCACCCATTGCAATGCCGGCTGGCTCGCCACGGTGGATTGGGGTACGGCGACCGCGCCCATCTACAAGGCGCACCGGGCGGGCATCGCCCTGCATGTCTGGGTGGACGAAACCCGCCCCCGCAATCAGGGCGCCCATCTGACCGCCTGGGAAATGCAAAGCCAAGGCATCCCACATACGCTGATTGTGGACAATGCTGGCGGGCATCTGATGCAGCATGGCGAGGTGGACATGGTGATCGTCGGCACCGACCGGACCACCGCGCAGGGCGATGTGTGCAACAAGATCGGCACCTATCTGAAGGCGCTGGCGGCGCAGGATAACGGCGTGCCCTTCTATGTCGCGCTGCCGTCGCCCACCATCGACTGGCGCGTTTCGGAAGGTCTTCGCGAAATTCCGATCGAGGAACGGTCGGCGGACGAAGTCTCCTTCGTACAGGGCAGGCTCGACGACGGGCGCGTGACGCGCGTGCGGGTGTCGCCCGAAGCGACACCGGCTGCGAATCCGGCTTTCGACGTGACGCCGGCGCGTCTTGTGACCGGGCTGATCACCGAACGCGGGATTGCAGCGGCCAGCGCCCAGGGTCTGGCCTCTTTATTCCCCGACCGGGCTGGCGGCTAGGCGAGGGAGCAGGCGCATGTCCGATCACGCCTTGCGCGAAGAGATCGTCGCCTGCGCCCGCGACCTGGATGCAAGCCGCCTTAATCGCGGTTCGTCGGGCAATATCTCGGCGCGCATGGGCGACGCAATCCTGATTACGCCATCGGGCGTTCCGCCGCCTGAGCTTGAACCGTCGATGCTGGCGCGCATGCCGCTCGACCGGGACGACGGACATTGGGAGGGGCCGCTGAAGCCCTCCACCGAATGGCGCTTTCATCTCGATCTGATGCGCGCGCGGCCCGAGTTCAACGCCATCGTCCACACCCATGCGCCGTTCTCGACGATCCTCTCCATCGCGCGAAAACCTATTCCGGCGATTCATTACATGATGGCGGCATTCGGTGGCCCGGACATCCGCTGCTCGGGTTATGCCTGCTATGGCACCTCCGCGCTCTCGGAAGAGGTTGTGGCGGCTATGCAGGGGCGGTCGGGCTGCCTGATGGCCAATCACGGCATGATCGTCGGTGGTCCCTCGGTGGCGCGCGCAAACTGGCTTGCCCATGAACTGGAGGCGCTGGCGCATCAATATTTTCATGTGCTGCAGATCGGTGGCGGGCATGTGCTGTCGGACGCGGACCTCGCCGAGACGGCAGAAGGCTTTGCAACCTATGGCGTGACCGACCGCAAGGACTGAGTGCGGCAGGTCTGACTCCCTACAGGATCGTCGCGAATATCGCTCAGAGGACCACGCCGATCCGCGCCAGCACCGCCCAATGCGACGGCCCCGCGTAACGTTCGGCGCTGCGCCAGACTGCATAGACGGCGAACAGGTTGTAGGGCAGCGCCAGCATATGTAGCGCGAATACGGTCAGGCCCGACGCGCCGGCCGCCAACGCACCCATTGAGAGCAAAGTCGTGAAGGCATTGAGCAGCGTGCCGTAGATGACGGCAAAGCCCCAGAAAGCCTGCGGCAACGGCATGTCGCCGCGCGCCATGGCCTTGAGCATGTCATGCATGATTGATGTCCAAAAGGCCCTGGTCCCGCATGTCGGGTTCGCCCGGTCATAAACGGCGGTCGCGTTGCACGGAATCGGCAATCCTTTGCATTGCACACCTCGCGGGCGCAATTCCCGTCGCTCCTGCGCCACACCTGCCCACAACCGGCACTTTGCCATTAGTCGGCCGTTAACCCTCCGTTCCCTATGCAGTAAGTATCGCGCGGGGGAGGGCGAACATTGGCCGGCCGCTTGCGAGCCATCGTTACAGCGATTTTTGCCGCGCTGACGGGCCTTTCCGTTGCAGCGCAGCCGGCTTTTGCGTCCGAATCGCTGCCGATTGCCACCGACATCCGGCTTGCCGGCGACGCCAAAGACACCCGCC
>JAEVZN010000278.1 GCA_023392205.1 Pseudomonadota bacterium | reverse complement strand
ATCCCGAAGCATTCGGCCGCGCGCGGGCAACCTCCATCGATTACGCTGTGATGGAGAAGACGCAACGCGCCGCGGTGATCCCCGTCACGTATGGCTGGTCCGATATCGGTTCGTGGCATGCGGTCTGGGAATTGTCGCCGCATGATGCGCAGGGCAATGCCGCGCAGGGCAACGCGGTGTTTGTGGACAGCACGAATTCCTACGCCGCATCCGAGAAGCCGCTGGTCGCACTCTTCGGCGTCAAGGATCTTGTGGTGGTGGCGAGCGAAGATGCGGTCCTGATCGCCGACCGCAGGAACACGGCGGAGATGAAGCGGCTGGTGCAGACGTTGAAGGACGTGGCGCCGGCGGTGACGCAGGATCATATTCGCGTGCATCGGCCGTGGGGAGATTACCAGTCGCTCGACAATGGCGATCGCTATCAGGTCAAGCGCATCGTGGTGAAGAAGGGCGGCCGGCTCTCGCTGCAATATCACAATCACCGCGCCGAGCACTGGATCGTGGTGCGCGGCACCGCGCGCGTAACCATCGGCGATGACGTCAAGACGCTGCACGAAACCCAGTCGATCTACATTCCGATCGGAACCTCGCACAGGCTGGAAAATCCCGGCATGATCGATCTCGAATTGATCGAGGTGCAGACCGGCAGTTATCTCGGCGAGGACGATATCGTCCGCATCGAGGACGATTACCGGCGCTCCTGACCGCGCCATCACCGGCCGCGGCATGGAACCGCGGCACTTATCCCCAGCACATTCCTTTGCGTCATGGCCGGACCGGCGGTATGCAGTCCGCGCGGGCCCGCCTGCGCTTGCGTCCGGCACACGACGGAAAGGGAAACGTCATGGCGATCAAACTCGACGACCTGAAGGTCAAGCTGTTCACCGACGGAGCCGAGAAGGCCCAGATCGTCGAGATGGCCAGGAATCCCTGGATCGCCGGATTCACGACCAATCCCTCGCTCCTGAAAAAAGCCGGCGTGCGCGATTATGAGGCCTATGCGCGCGATCTGGTCGCGGCGGTGCCGGACCGGCATATCTCGTTCGAGGTGTTTTCCGACCATATCCCGGAAATGGTGGCGCAGGGGCGGGTGATCGCCACCTGGGGGCCGAACGTCCATGTGAAGCTCCCGGTGACAACAACGCGCAAGGAACCGCTATTCGACGCGGTGCGGGCGCTGTCCTCGGATGGCGTCAAGATCAACCTGACCGCCATTTTCACAGCGGATCAGGTGCGCCAGGCCATGCAGGCGCTGGACGGCGGTGCGCCGGCCTGCGTGTCGGTATTTGCCGGCCGGCTGGCCGATTTCGGCATCGATTACGCACCGCTGATGCACGACGCGATCGCGCAGGCGAGGGCGACGCCCAATGTGGAAATCATCTGGGCCTCCACCCGCGAGGTCTACAACGTGGTCGAGGCCGACCGCATGGGCTGCCACATCATCACGGCGCCGGCCGATGTGCTGAAGAAACTGCCGGCGCTCGGCACCAAGACGGCTGAGGAATTGTCGGTGGGCGCGGTGCAGGCCTTCCGGGAGGATGCCATTTCCGTCGGACTGCAATTGCGGCTGCCAGGGCAGGCGGCCGCGGAATAGGCCTTTCGGCCGCGCAAGCCCTTCATCCGGCTCTGCAATCAGCACCCGTTCCGTGCATCGGTGCCGTGGCCAAGCGGTAACGCTTTGACTCAAAAGGTGTTTGGACCTAGCACTCGACCCAGTCGCCCGGCTGTGACCGGCATGCTAGGCAGATTCGGGATGTTCCGCTGCGGCGGGGGGTAATTTCATAATGGTTCATGCAATCAGCGACGGCGCTCAGCCCTTGCGGGTGGGTGTCATTGGTGTCGGCATCATGGGCGCCAATCACGCCCGTGTCTTTGCCGGGCTCCCCGATGTCACCCTGGTCGGTGTCGCCGATCCGAATGCGCAGCAGCGCGACCTGGTCACCCGCATCCTCGGTGTGCCCGCGGTCGAGGATGTCGACGATCTGCTCGGACCGGGTCTCGATGCGGTGACAATTGCCGCGCCGACCCACCTGCATCACGACCTGGCCCTGAAATGTATCGAGCGCGGCATCCATGTGCTTGTGGAAAAGCCGATTGCCTCGAATGTCGAGGAGGGCCAGGACATCATCGCGGCCGCAAGGCGGCGCGGCGTGAAACTGATGGTCGGGCATGTGGAGCGGTTCAATCCGGCCGTTCAGGCGATCAAGGACGCCCTGAAGGACGAGGATATCCTGTCCATCGGCATCACGCGCGTCGGCCCTTTCCCGCCGCGCATGTCGAATGTCGGCGTGGTCATCGATCTGGCGGTGCACGATATCGACCTCATCCGCTGGTTCACCGATTCGGAAATCGTCGATGTGCAGCCGCAATTGTCGAGCGCCATCGCCGAACGCGAAGACATCGCGCTGCTGCAATTCCGCACGGCGTCGGGCGTGCTGGCGCACATCAATACGAACTGGCTGACGCCGTTCAAGGCGCGCAATGTGCATGTCGCCACCCGCCGCAAATACCTGATCGGCGATCTACTGACCCGTCAGGTGACCGAATGCTTCGGCTTCCAGCCGGACGGCAGCTATTCGATGCGCCATCTTTCGGTCGGACATGCCGAGCCACTGCGCTCGGAGCTGCAATCGTTCGTGTCGGCGATACGCGACAACAAACAGCCCCCCGTCTCCGGCGAGGAGGGTGTTGAAAGCCTGAGTGTGGCCATGCGTTGTCTCAACGAACGCCCGCCCGTAAAGGTCGGCCAGCAGCATCAACAGCCGGCGCGCCGCGCTGCGGGCTGATTTCCGCCATCCTTCAAGTTTGAGCCTTTCCGCGATGACCCAGCACGCCCGTATCGATCCCCGGCCGATCCCGTTCATCGACGTCGCGGCACAGCGGCGGCGGCTTGGCCGGTCGATCGACGATGCAACGACGCGCGTTCTCAATCACTGCCAGTTCCTGATGGGGCCGGAAGTGATTGAATTCGAGAGCGAACTGG
>JAEVZN010000266.1 GCA_023392205.1 Pseudomonadota bacterium | reverse complement strand
CGCGCTGCGCAATGACGGCAATCGCGACAAGGGCGATTGTGGTCGCGCAGCGGACGCCTCAAGCTTTCGCCGCACGAAAGGAGCGGGCAAGATAGCAGCCGTGTCTTGGACCGTTACGGATGCTTGCTATGCCGCCCCGAACCTCCTGGCCTGACCGGCGACTGATCGACCTGATCGGGATCGCGCATCCTATCCTGCTCGCGCCGATGGCTGGCGCGATGGATCATGCGCTTGCCGCCGAGGTGGCCGAGGCGGGCGGGCTTGGCTCGCTGCCCTGCGCAATGCTGGAGCCGGATCAGGTTCGTGACGAGGTTCAGAAATATCGCGCGCGCACGTCGAAGCCGCTCAATCTGAATTTCTTCTGTCATACGCCGCCCGAACTCAGCAATGCGCGCGAAGCTGCCTGGCGCGAGCGGCTTGCGCCCTATTACCGGGAACGCGGCATCGATCCGGCAGCACCGGTCCCGAACACCAATCGCAGGCCCTTCGATGCGGCGTTTTGCGATGTAGTGCTCGAATTAAAGCCGGAGGTCGTCAGCTTTCATTTCGGGCTGCCGGCCAAGGCGCTGTTCGAGCGTTTGAAGGATGCCGGTATTGTCATCTTCTGTTCGGCGACGACCGCCGCCGAAGCGCGTGCGCTGGCCGGGGCCGGTGTCGACGCCGTGGTGGCGCAAGGCTACGAGGCCGGGGGCCATCGCGGCATGTTCCTCACCACCGATGTGGCAGCACAGGCGGGGACATTTGCGCTCGTGCCACAGATTGTGGATGCGGTGGACGTGCCGGTCATCGCAGCCGGGGGCGTCAGCGATGCGCGCGGGATCGCCGCGGCCTTCATGCTTGGCGCATCCGCCGTGCAGATCGGCACCGCCTTTCTGCTTTGTCCGGAATCGCGGATCAGTTCGATCCATCGCGCGGCGCTGAAAGGTGCGCGTGACGATGGTACGAGCCTGACGACGTTGATGACCGGCCGGCCCGCACGTGGCCTCACCAATCGGCTGATGCGGGAGCTTGGCCCGCTGTCGGAGGCCCCGGCCTTTCCGCTGGCAGCAGGGGCACTTGCGCCGCTACGCGCGAGTGCGGAGGCGGAGGGTTCGGGCGATTTCTCGCCCCTCTGGTCCGGTCAGGCGGCGTCGCTGGCGCGCGAAATGCCGGCGCAGGAACTGACCCGCACACTCGCATCCGGGGCTTTGGCGCTGCTCGGTGGCGCAACGCAATAGGCAAGCTATTCCCGCATATTACCGGGCTTTTGCAGATGTTTTCTGCGTTGCCTGTGGATGACGGGCGAACGGACTGCCCTTGCCTTGACCCTCCGTCCGCCGCTGCCGAAAACAGCAGACAAATTCACGCATCCCGGCGCAACGCACCGCGACGTGACGACCCCCGATGGAGAAGTGTTGAATGCCCGCGTCCGCCGCTGCCGAAACAGAACAGGCCTCCGTCCGCTTCGCCAAGGATCAATTGCGCACGATTGTCGAGCGGATCGAGAAGCTCGAGGAAGAGAAGAAAGCAATTTCCGATGATATCCGCGACGTGTACGCGGAATCCAAGGCCAACGGCTTTGACGTGAAGGCACTGCGCGCGATCATCCGCTTGCGCAAGATCGAGCCCACCGAGCGCGAAGAGCAGGATGCGATTCTGGAAACCTACATGCATGCGCTCGGCATGCTGCCGGCGGCATAGCGCTATCGGGAGCAGGGTGCGGGCTTGGCCCGCGCCTCTTCCGCCTTTGGCCGAGGTCAGGCGTCAGATTAACGCAAGGCGGCGGTGCTGCGGGCCTGGAAGGTCGTGATCGCCAAGAACTCGATCGCGCGGCCCTCAAAGCGAAGATGTCCCGGACCCATCGACGAGTCATGGGCGAAGGCCATGACAACCAGCATTTCCGGCTTTTGCAGCAGCGGCTGCAAGCTGCGGTAATCCTGCATGCCATACAGCGTCGTGTTCATGAAGCGCACCACGCTCGGCGTCATCACCAGAGCGCGCATGAACGGTCCGTCCCAGCGACGCAATTCCGCTTCGCGTGCATCGGTGATGGCCGGGGCCGAACGAACCTCCGAGCCTGCATCCGCCTTCGCCTTGGCGGCCACGGTCGTGTTGGCGGCCACAGCGGCGGCACGCGGCATCTGGTTGCCCATTGGCTGCGGCCGCTGCGCATCGGGCTCCGGCGCAACCGGGCTTGCGAAAGCGAGGGTCTGCTGCGACCGGCCCATGCCGTAGCCGGGTGGCGCGGCAAAGGGACCGATGCTGCCGGTTGCGCCGGCGGACGCGACCTTGGGCTCCGTGTTGAGGATGTGGCCTTCCTGTGAGTCGGGCAGGCCCTGCCAATATCCGCGGGCAGAAATGATGTCGTTTGGACTGATGCCGGCGAGCCTGTAGGCGCCAGCGACCGTCAGGGGCTGCTGCGCGGGCTGTTGAGCGGCCGCAACCTGCGGCTCGGCAGTCTGACGGATCGTTGTGACCGGTTTTGCCTTCGGCATCGGGATGTCGGCCATCGCCACCGGGGCCTGCGGCTGTGCGGGCAGCGGGGCCGGCATCGGCATCGGGGATGCCGACGCCACCTGACGCGGTGCTGCGGCCGGGACCTCGTCAGCCTCGTCGTCGTCCGTGGCGGGAGCGGGTTTCTGCTTGCCGAAGCCAAACATGCGCGCCAGCGCGTTGGTGCTCTTGCTGTCGGCGCTCGCCATGCGGGCAGAGTCAAGCGCGGACGGGCCGGAGCCGCGTTTCTCGATCTCGGCCTGGGCCAGCGCATAGCCGGACAACGGTTTGCCATCGGTCGGCAGATGCACGGTACGGCCGGTCGGGAAGACCTTCACAAGCTGTTCGCGGGTCATGCGCGGCCAGTGGCGCACATTGCCGACGTCCATATGCACGAAAGGCGAGCCGGAAGTCGGGTAGAAGCCGACGCCGCCGCGCTGCAGGCGCAGGCCGGCTTCGCGCACCTTGTCGAGGGGCACGCCGGGGACGAAGAAATCGATGGCCTTGCCCTGCGTATGCAGGCTGTGGCGGGCCACTCCGTTCGACCGCCGCCGCAGCATCTCGTTGGTGCGCGGGGAGCGGTAGGACGAAATGATATGCGCCTTCTTGTCGGTGCCGAATTCGCGCAACACCTCCCACATGGCGTCGAACAATTGCGGGTCCATATTGGTGACGTCGTCGGTCCGCCAGTCGCGCAGGAAGTGGTTGAGCTTCTTCAGGCCGTCGGGGTCATAGCGGCCGTTGCGCTTGAAGGTGACCGTGATGTCGTCGCCGCGATGGGCGTGGTGCAGGGAGATGGCGCGGGTATCGCCATTGGCGATCGCCGTATGCAGCCCCTGCGAACCGAGGACCAGAATGCCGGCAGCCAGCGTCAGCTGCGACACATGCCGAATCAACCGTGAAGAGTCCGTTCGCGCGTTACCAACTGGCACAAAGCGTTCCGTTAATCGTGACGACGACGGGCGAAATACCGCGCTCGCGCACGGCATGGATACGGTGCCGAGCTCGCGCACGGCATCGAAAACCGGTGCCGCGTTCGCACGCGACATGGAAAACGCAGTGTTACGAGGTTGGGTTAACGCGAGATTATTGTCCCCCGACAACCCCCCGATAATCTCGTAGTGCGCGAGTATGGCAAAAGATGGCCCCGGTCCACAAACGCAAACCGCCCGTCAACCGGATGGTTAACGGGCGGTCTGTGGATGACCTTGGAAGGACTTCGGGATGACCCTTGGGGGCATCCCGAAGGCTAGCGGAACAGGCGTCCGAAGAAGTCGCCGACCGGGTCGTTGCGTCCGGAAAACCGGCTGTTTCCGCGATTGTCGCGACCGTTCCTGGAGTGGAACCAGTCCTGGAAGGGGCCGGCCTCACGCTGCTCGAAACGCAGCTGGTCGGCGGGGATGCGGGTACCGGTGGGCGGGCGGGGGGTGGCGACGTCGGCCACCCGGCGTTCGTCGCCGCGCAGGATGGCGATGTGGCGCTGATCGATATTGTAGACGTCATCGCGCATCTGGAAGGTGCCCGATTCGTCCTCGAAGGCGGTCTGATAGGTCAAATGCACTGGGATGGCGTTCGGAAAATTGATGTTGATTTCCGAATTGCCGTACATCGAGCGCAGCCGCTCGGCGGTGTATTTTTGATCCGGCATCGTCATCGAGAGGATCTTCTCGCCGAACACCAGCGGGTTCTCGACCCGCATGCAGCCGTGGCTGTAGGCGCGTTTTTCATGCGCGAACAGGTGCTTGTCCGGCGTGTCGTGCATGTAGACCAGGAACTTGTTGGGAAAATTGAAGCGGATGCGGCCGAGCGCGTTGCGGTCGCCGGGCGGCTGATAGATGCGCACGGTGCCGTCGCGGTTCTGCTCCATGCGCAGGCCCATGCGCTCGAGCGCGGTCGGGTCCTGACGCAGGGCCGGCAGATACTGATTGGCGATGATCGACGGCGGCACGTTCCAGGTCGGGTTGACGGTGATGAAGCGCATCGACCCGGTCATGATCGGCGTCGCCTGCGACAGCTTGCCAATCACCACCTTGGAGTCCCAGTACGGCTTTTCATTCCGGACCAGGCGCACCCGGTATTCCGGGATGTTGAGCATCACGTAATTCTTGCCCAGATCGCGGTCCATCCAGCGCCAGCGGTCCATGTTGGCGATGATGATGTCGGTGGTGCGCTCGCGCTTCTGCACGCCGTTCAGGGCACGCAGGGTGGCCGGGCCGGCAATGCCGTCGGCCGAGAGACCGGCGCTGCGCTGGAATTTGCGCACCGCGTCGAGGACGGTCTCGTCGAATACCGTGTCGTCCTGATTGCCGTCGATCTTCAGGCGCTTGCGCAGGAGTGCCACGCGCGCATTGTCGTCGTTGAGCTTCAGGCTCGGACCGTCCGGCACGCGCACGATCTCTTCGACCGGGCTTGCGGCCTTGGCGCGCGCCTCGGCGAGCTTCTTTTTCAGCGCCAGATATTGCGGATGGGTCGGCTGGTAGGCATCGAGCGCCGCAGCGACATCCTTGGCTTCGGCCAGATTGGTGAGGATCTCGGCAGGCTCGGGCAGGCTGTGCTCGAAGCCGATATCGTTGCTGATCCGCGTATAATGCACCCGTCCGCTCGCGGCATGCCGGGCATATTTGAGCATCTCGCCGGTCAGCCGCAATTCGGCTTCGGCCAGCGCCTCGGTGTCGCCAGAGCGGAATTCCGGGAGAGGATAATCGTCGGGCTCGAGGCCATGCGCTTCGATGGTCTGAAGATAGGCCATGGCCGCGTCGGCGCGGGCCGAAGCCTTTCCGTCGGCGATCCAGAGCGGCGCGAAATCACGTTCCTTGTAAAAGGCCTCGGCGGCGACGCGCTCGTTGCGGCGGCCGAAATAGCGGTCGGCATTGCGGCCGGTCAGCATCTCGCGGACCTGCTCGACCAGTGCCGGGTCGGCAGCCGGGGCAGCTGGTGCGGCCTGTGCAGCCTGCGCGGGCTTTTCGGCGGGCGCCGCAGCCGGTGCAGTTGCTGTGGCGGGAGCCGGTTTGGCTGCTGGCGCAACGGCTTCGCTCTTCACCGGCTCAGTCTTCGCTGGCTCTTCCGCGGCTGGGGCTGTTGCAGTTTCGCTGGCGGGGGCGCTTGCGGCAGGCGGTGTGCTGTCCGCAGCCGCGGCGGGGGCCGGTTCGGACGCGGCAGGCGCATCGGCCGGCGGGATTGTCGCTGTCGTATCAGGAGTCGCTGTCGTATCGGGAGCCGCCGCCGCATCGCGCGCGCGCAGCGGCGCCTCGACATTGGCGGTTTCTTCCGGCGCGACCGATTGCGACCAGGCCGGCCCGGACAAGCCAAGGACCAGAACAAGCGCAGTGCTAGCCAGAATGCGGTCGAAGGTGTGGCCGCGCATTACAGATCTCCTGAGCGTGTCCCGACCGGGACGACAATGGCGTTGTGAGAAGGCAGCATAGCGGCAATGCCGCAAAAAACGCGAAAACTTCACTCGAAGCAATCGCACTGCGGCAATTTCGCCGGCAGCGGAGGGTGTATTGTCGAAGATGTTACTCGGCAGCCACGGCTTCGCCGTCACCGGAGCGCCCTGTTGAGGCCATGCCAAGTCCATCGAGCTTTCGGTAGAGGGTCGAGCGTCCGATTCGCAAGCGCCGTGATACCTCCGACATCTGTCCGCGGTAATGAGCGATGGCATAGCGGATAATGTCCGCTTCAAGCATATCGAAGGCGCGGACATGGCCGTCGGAGCCCAGCAAGGACAGATGGTCGGGGTGAAAGGCCTTGCCTTCGGCCTCGATGACAAGCTCGCCCTCATCCGTGTGGCGCTCATGCGAGGCCGGAAGGTCCGGGACCAGCGTCGCCGGACGGCCGCCTTCAAGCTGTTGTGAGTCGCGGCCTGAAAATTGCGGGAATTCGTCAGGCCCGATCTCGTCGCCTTCCGACAGGACCACGGCGCGGAAGATGGCATTTTCAAGCTGGCGCACATTGCCGGGCCAGGGCAGGGCCTTCAGCAATGCGACGGCGTCACCCGTGACAGCCCTGATGGTTTTTCCCTCCTCGGCACAGAAGCGTACCAGGAAATGGCGGGCCAGCGCCGGAATGTCTTCGGAGCGTTCGCGCAGCGGAGGTACGGCGATCGGGAAAACATGGAGCCGGTAAAACAGGTCTTCGCGGAAGCGGCCTGACGCGACATCGGCGTGCAGATTGCGGTTGGTTGCGGAAATCACCCGTACATTCACGCGCTGGGATTTGCGCGCACCGACCGGCTCGATCTCTCCCTGCTGCAAGGCGCGTAACAACTTGACCTGCGCGGTCAGCGGCAATTCGCCGACCTCATCGAGAAACAGCGTGCCGCCATCGGCTTCGGCGAACTTGCCAACATGCTTCTCGGTGGCGCCGGTAAAGGCCCCCTTTTCATGACCAAACAGGATCGATTCGACCAGGTTGTCGGGGATCGCGCCGCAATTCACGGCGATGAAGGGCCTGCTGCGGCGTTCGCCGCTGCCGTGTATGGCGCGCGCGATCATTTCCTTGCCGACGCCGGATTCGCCTTCGATCAGCACCGGGATGTTGGACGCCGCAGCCTTCTCCGCATTGCGCAGCACAGAATGCATCGCGGGACTGCGCGTCACCAGATCGGAGAAGGTCAGCGTGCCGGACTGGCTGCGCTTGATGCGCTGCAATTCGCCTGCAAGCGCACTCTGGGTCAGCGCGTTCTTCAGCGAGACCTGAATCCGTTCGGGGCTGGCCGGTTTCACGACAAAGTCGCAGGCCCCCGCGCGCATGGCGGAGATCACGTTGTCGATGCCGCCATGAGCGGTCTGCACGATCACGGGGATGCGGCTGCCCTGTTCGCGCAGGCGCCCGAGAAGGCCGAGCCCGTCGAGATCGGGCATCACCAGATCGAGGATGATGCAGGCAATCGGCGGGGCCGTTTCGTCCGCAAGAATGCTGGCCGCCTGTTCGCCGCCTTCCGCCAGGATCGGCTCATAGCCGAAGCGGCTGACCATGTTCTCCAGCAGGCGGCGCTGAATCGGGTCGTCGTCAACGACGAGGATACGTTCGGACATGGTCGGACCCCTTGCGCGGCATTGTACCGTTTCGGGGCAGCATCGGGTGTTTGGCTTAACGGGGCGTTAAGTGATGCATCCGGCTTTCAGGCCGGGGCGCCGGTTTTTTGCACCCAGAGCGGGTACGCCATCACCGCAAGCGAAGTCTCGGTGCGCTCGAGATCCTGCCATCGCGCGAAATCTGCCATGTTGAGGTCGCCGGGACTGGCTTTCGCATACAGCGCCCCGCGCGCGCGGTCGACGTCGATGCCGATGGCCGAGAGGCCGCAGCGGCGCAGCAGATTGGCGCAAGTGCCGAGCGTGACCGGATTGGCGTCTTCACCAAACAGCAAACTGCGTGCGCCTTCCAGTGTATGAAACTCGGGTGTGAGCATGATGCCGCGCGCCGGATCGGTTTCGGGAAGTCGGGCAATCGTCTGCCGCAGCGCGCGAATGCCGTCGATATCGGGCTGGAAATTACCCTGTCGCGCCATCGCGCGCGCAGCGGCGATGGTGTCTTGAAAGCGATCGCCGCGGATGCCGATCAGCATCACGCCATGTGGCCGCAATAGCGATGCCAGCAGATGGATGCGCGCCTGACCGTCCTTCTGGAAGGCGGCCTCGTCGCTCGCATCGATCAGGTGGTAGCTGCGGCCGATGGCCGGAAGCGAGGTGTCCGGGATCACATGCCAGGCAATGCCGCTCAAATGCCGCGCGCCGGCTTCACGTGCGCCATAGGCAAGATGGATGGCGTGCGGATCGCTGGCCAGGATCTGCGCGCCGCGATGTCGCTGCGCAAGTTCCAGCGCCGTGCGTCCGGTGGTGCAATCGGGCACGAGAATATCCAGCCCGTCTGTCGCATCGAGCGGCCGCAGGTCGGCCTGCGGAAAGCCGCGGCGCAGATAGGCCTCTATTGTGACCGGCTGCGGGGTCTCGATCATGCCGATCCAGCGTGGCGCGGGTACGGATTGCTCCTGGCTTTGCATCGGCACGGTAGATGCCGGTAGGCTGTTCTGATGCTTGCGTTCGATGGCCGGATTGCCGATCTGCTGGATCAGCAACCCTGCGAGCGGCGGTGTGGTCGCGATTTTCCCGAGGCTCTCGGCAAAGGGCAGGGTATGTAGCGGCGCGTAACTCGCGATCGCCGCGATCGCAGCGGATTGTGGCGGCTGACGGTTCTGCAAGGCGGTGCCGATCGCGGTCTGAAGTTCACGCGCGCGCGCGCTTTCATCGTCGGATTGCGGCCAGACATATCCGTTGAGATAGCATTGCCGCGCCAAGGCGCAGGCAAGCGGCAGCAGCGGCTGGTCTGTGTCGTCGGTCGCTTGCCGGGCGGCGGCCAGCAAGGCGTAACGCAGACCTGTCAGGACGCGTTCGAACTCCATGTCGGCGACCGGTGCGGCTTCCAGCCATGCGATCAGCAGCCGGTCTTTCGAGATTGCCGCCAAACCTCCGGCGGGCAGCAATTCGGTGACAGCCACCGGACGCGATCCGGTTGCGGCCGTGCGCGCGATGGCGTTGGCGATAACGGGATCGGATTTCAGGATCGCGCCGGCAATGGCCGCAAGTCCTTCGGTGCGCGACCAGCGCTCGGCGAGAGCGCGAGTCAGCAGGCCACGCAGGCGCGTTTCCGATGGCAGCCGCGGCAGGGTCTGCAGGCAGTTCACGGCAAGATTGCGCAATTCCACACTGGCTGCCGGATCGCGTAACCCCAATATGGTCGTCAGGGCCTGTTCCGGCTGACCGGCATCGGCAAGCGTCAGGGCCAGATTGTAGGTGACTTGCGGCGCCTGCGGATCGAGTTCGTGCGCTTTCTTCATCGCCGCGAGGGCATCGTCGCTGCGCCCCCGCGTCTTGTAACTGAGCGCAAGGTTCATGCGTGCGACGGCGAACGAGGGTGCCGCCGCCACGGCGCGTTCGAACATCGCCGCCGCATCGTCGCCGCGCTCCTGCTCGCGCAGGACCAGGCCGAGATTATTCAGCGTGGCGGCATCGCCCGGTTTCAGCGCCAGCACCTTGCGAAAGGCGCTTTCAGCCTCTGCAAAGCGGCCGATCTGCGCGAACGATTGTCCGCGTTCGAAATGCGCTTCCGCATAATCGGACCTGAGCGCGATGGCCTTGTCGAAAGCGGCGATGGCATCGGCCTGACGGTCCACAGCCTGCAGAACCATGCCGAGATTGTAATGATAGTCGGGATTGCGCGGCGCAAAGGCGATCGCCTGGCCGATCAGTGAGAGGGCTTCGTCGCTCTTCCCCGATTGATGCATGAGGACGCCGAACAGATGCAGTGCGGCATGATTGCGCGGCTCGCTGCCGAGGACGTCGCGATACAGGCGTTCGGCGTCGTTGCGATGGCCGGCCTGGTGCGCGTGAAAGGCGGCCGCCAGCGTCTGCGCCATGGGCGACAATGCGGGGCCGCCGCGTTTCTGCGCGGCGCGACGTTCCTTGCGATTCATGGGCTCAGGGTCCTGAAGCGATGCCCGGATGGCCGGGACGGGTCGTGCGGCCGGCGAAACTAGGCGAATGTGTCAGCTTTTTGAAGACCGGAGCGCCGCAATTGCAGCATCTTTGCGGCCAACACATCGGTTGCGAAATGCCGCCCGCCACGCAATATGATGGCATTGCGCTTCACCAGACAAGCGAGCGAAATTCCTACGCATGACAACCCGACCGGCTGCCTCTGCCTCGAAAAAATCGTCCGCGAAACCCGCTCAGAAGGTGTCGGTCAAACCCGACCTCGGTCTTTTGCCGGAATGGAATCTCACCGACCTCTACCCCGCCATGGACGCGCCCGAATTCAAGCAGGACATGGACCGTGCCGAGACCGAATGCTTGGCCTTCGAGAAAGCCTACAAGGGCCGGCTGGCTGAACTCGCCGGCTCCACGCATGGCGGACAGGCTCTGGTCGATCCGGTCCGGCGCTATGAAGCGATCGAGGATCTGCTCGGGCGGCTTATTTCGTATGCGGGGCTGACCTATGCCGGCAACACGGCCGATCCGGTCATTGCGAAATTCTATGGCGACGTGCAGGAGCGCATCACCGCGATCTCCCTGCATCTCTTGTTCTTCACGCTCGAACTGAACCGCATCGACGATACGGTGCTGGAGCGCGCGATGGCCGATCCGGCGCTCGGTCATTACCGTCCGTGGCTTGAAGATCTGCGTAAGGAGAAGCCGTATCAGCTTGACGACCGCATCGAGCAATTGTTTCACGAAAAATCGGTGAGCGGATATTCCGCCTGGAATCGGCTGTTCGATGAAACCATTTCCGGGCTGCGGTTCAAGGTCGACGGTGAGGAGCTTGCCATCGAACCGGTCCTGAGTTTCCTGCAGGATTCCGACGGCAACAAGCGGCGTGCGGCAGCCGAGGCGCTGGCGGAGACGTTCAAGGCCAATGTGCGGCTGTTCTCGCTGATCACCAATACGCTCGCCAAGGACAAGGATATCTCCGACCGCTGGCGCGGCTTTGCCGATGTTGCCGATTCCCGGCATCTTTCGAATCGCGTCGAGCGCGAGGTCGTGGACGCGCTGGTCAGCGCGGTGCAGGCGGCCTATCCGAAATTGTCGCATCGCTATTATGCGCTCAAGGCGCGCTGGTTTCGCAAGGAGGCGTTGCCGCATTGGGATCGCAATGCGCCGCTGCCGGAAGTGCCCATGCGCACCATTGCATGGCCGGAAGCGCGCGCCACCGTGCTGGAAGCCTATGGCGCCTTCTCTCCGGTGCTTGCGAATATCGCCGAGCGTTTCTTCGACGATCGATGGATCGACGCCCCGGTGCGACCGGGCAAGGCACCGGGCGCGTTTGCGCATCCCACCGTGCCGTCCGCGCATCCCTATGTGCTCCTGAATTATCAGGGGCGTCCGCGCGACGTGATGACGCTTGCGCATGAACTGGGGCATGGCGTGCATCAGGTGCTTGCGGCGCCGAACGGTCCCTTGATGGCGCCCACGCCGCTGACGCTTGCAGAAACAGCCAGCGTGTTCGGCGAGATGCTGCCCTTCCGCAAGCTGCTTGCCGCGACCACCAATCCGTTGGAGCGCAAGGCGATGCTCGCCGCCAAGGTCGAGGACATGATCAATACGGTCGTGCGGCAGATTGCGTTTTACAGCTTTGAGCGCCGCATCCATACCGAGCGCAAATCCGGCGAACTGACACCGGAGCGGATCGGCCAGATCTGGATGGAGGTGCAGGCCGAAAGTCTCGGCCCGGCCATCGAATTCAAGCCCGGCTATGAAGTCTTCTGGGCGTATATCCCGCACTTCATTCATTCACCCTTCTATGTTTACGCCTATGCCTTCGGCGACTGCCTCGTGAATTCGCTCTATGCCGTCTACGAGAAGGCCGACGAGGGCTTCGCCGAGCGCTATCTCGCCATGCTGGCGGCCGGCGGCACCAAACATCACTCCGAATTGCTGAAGCCGTTCGGGCTCGACGCCCGCGATCCTAATTTCTGGCAAGGCGGGCTTGGCGTGATAGAGCGGCTGATCACCGAGCTGGAGGCGCTGGACGAGGGCGTTTGACGCCATTGTGCAGACCGAAGGGTTGCGTTATACTGTTTGTATAACGTCGGAGCCTGCCATGAACGAACCAGTCAAGCCCGCTTCTGAGACCGACGTGCTTCAAATCCGCAAGATCGGCAACTCTGTCGGGCTGATTTTGCCAAAAGAACTGTTGAACCGGCTGAACCTGCGTGAAGGCGACAAGCTCTATCTGGTCGAGAATCCGGAGCGGGGCCTCAAGCTGACGCCGTATGATCCAAAGCATGCTGAAGCGATGGAAATTGCACGGCGTTCGTTTCGGAAATACGCAGACACGTATAAGGCATTGGCCAAGTGACCGAGCCGCGTTGGCTCGATGTGTCCATCGTCAACGATATCCACTCCGAACAACTGGCGCTCTTCGGCGGGCCGGAAGGTGTGAGGGATATGGGCATGCTCGAATCTGCTTTGGCCAGACCGGTCAACAAGTTTGCATACGGCGAAGTGGACCTTGCGGCCCTGGCGGCTGACTATGCGTTTGGTGTTGCGCGCAACCATCCCTTCGTCGATGGAAACAAACCGGCGGCCTTCGCATCCCTGATGGTTTTTCTGGGCCTCAATGGGATCGACTTCGATGTTGCGCCCGAGGCTGCAACCGCCATGATTTTGTCGCTGGCGGCAGGGGAAGTTGGTGAAGAAGGACTCACGCAATGGGTCCGGGACAATTGGCCTAAAACGTGAATCTCGGTCAGATAAATCTGCGCCAACCGGATCGTTGTCAATTCCCAAAATTTTCTGGAGTAACCTTTTATGCTCAATGGCAAAGTTGCCCTTGTGACGGGATCAACATCGGGGATCGGGCTTGGCATGGCGCACGCGCTGGCGCAGGCCGGCGCCGATATTGTCCTGAACGGTCTCGGCGATGCATCCGAGATTGAAGCGCTGCGCACATCGCTCGCCTCCGAATATGGCGTGCGGGTGATCTATGCGCCCGCCGATGTGTCGCAACCGGCCGAGATCGCGGCGATGATCGAGCAGGCCTGCGCCGGACTGGGGCGGATCGATATTCTCGTCAACAATGCGGGCATCCAGCACGTTGCGCCGATCCAGGATTTTCCCCCCGAGCGCTGGGATGCTGTGATCGCCATCAATCTGTCCGCCTGCTTTCACGCGATCCGGCTCGTCTTGCCGCAGATGCTTGACCGCGGCTGGGGCCGCATCATCAATATCGCCAGCGCGCATGGTCTGGTCGCGAGTGCGGAGAAGGCGGCCTATGTGGCGGCCAAGCACGGGCTGGTGGGGCTGACCAAGGTGGTGGCGCTCGAAACCGCGAAAACCGGTGTCACCTGCAACGCCATCTGTCCCGGCTGGGTGCTCACGCCGCTGGTCCAGAAGCAGATCGACGCGAGGGCCGAGAGCGAAGGGATGACGGTCGAGGAGGCAAAGCTCGGCCTGCTCGGCGAAAAGCAGCCCTCGCTGGAATTCGTCACGCCGGAACAACTGGGCGGGCTCGCGGTCTTTCTGTGTTCGCCGGCCGCCGATCAGATCCGCGGCCAGGCCATTGCCGCCGACGGGGGGTGGACGGCGCAATAGGGACTTGTGCCGCTGTGACACTGGCAGATCGGCCCGCCAGTCCCTAGCTTTCATCGGCATGTCCGATTCCGAAGCCAACCGCTTTTCCGCCCGCGCCCGGCGCTATGCCCGTGTCGGCACCGATGTCGGTGGCGTCGCGGCCCGCATTGCCGGGTCGCGGCTGTTCGGACTTGGCTTCGATCGCGGCAAGAATGCCGCACAGCTTGCGGCGGCCTTGGGCGGGCTCAAGGGCCCGATCATGAAGGTGGCGCAGCTTCTCTCCACCATCCCTGATGCGCTCCCGCAGAAATATGTCGCCGAACTTGCCAAGCTGCAGAGCGAAGCGCCGCCGATGGGCTGGGCCTTTGTCAAGAGGCGCATGAGCGCGGAACTGGGGGCGGACTGGCAGTCGAAATTCGCCGAATTCGCGCATCACCCGGCGGCGGCCGCTTCGCTCGGTCAGGTGCATCGCGCGCGCGCGCATGACGGGGCGGAACTGGCCTGCAAGCTGCAATATCCCGACATGCAATCGGCCGTCGAAGCCGACCTGAAGCAACTCGAATGGCTGTTCGCCCTGCACCGGCGGATGGAGCCGGCCATCGATACCCGCGAGATCAATCAGGAAATCGGCGCGCGCATTCGCGAGGAACTGGATTATGAACGCGAGGCCAAACATGTCGCGCTGTATCGCGAGATGCTGGCGGACAGCACATTGATCCGCGTGCCGCGCGTCTGGCCGGAATTGTCGACGAAGCGTCTCTTGACGCTGGACTGGCTTGAGGGCGGACGGATGCTCTCATTCAAGGATGCGCCACTCGAACAGCGCAACCGGTTGGCGCAGGCCATGTTCACCGCCTGGTGGTTTCCGTTCAGCCGCTTCGGCGTCATCCACGGCGATCCGCATCTTGGCAATTACACGGTGTTCGACCGCGACGGCGAGCCGGGCGGCATCAACCTGCTCGATTATGGCTGCATCCGAATCTTCCCGCCGCGCTTTGTCGGCGGAGTGGTCGATCTCTATCACGGCCTGCGGACCGGCGACGATGCGCGGGTGGTGCATGCCTATGAGGTCTGGGGCTTCAAG
>JAEVZN010000234.1 GCA_023392205.1 Pseudomonadota bacterium | reverse complement strand
CAAAGGCGGACGGTCGAGGACACATGGCGGCAGATCGGAACCCTCGTCACCACCATCCAGCCAGGCGAGTGCACAAATTACTTCGTCAATGCAGGATACGCTTCCGTCAAAACATGAACCGCTCTAATGGAGCAGTTGCGGCTCCGATCCTAGATCGGGTTGCGTCCCGGCTCCACCGGCCGGAATTCGCCACTTTCCCTGTCGAGCACGGACAATCCGCCGGTCGCGACGCCGAAATAGGCGGCGTGCAATTGCAGACGGCCGCGCTCGACCAGAATCTGCACGCAGGGAAATGTCATCAGATTGTCCAGCGTTGCGATCATGGACGCCTGTTCGAGCTGAACGAGATATTGTTCGAGCGGGATATCCCCGCGTGGGCCGAGTACCTTGGCAGCAGGCGCGATCATCTCCATCCAGCGTCCGATGAAGTCACCCGGCGAGAGCGGTGCGGATTCCTCGGCAAAGGCGCGGATGCCGCCGCAGCGGGCGTGGCCGAGCACGACGATGTGCTTCACCTTGAGCGCCTGCACGGCAAATTCGAGTGCCGCCGACACCGCGCGCTGCGCACCGTCTGGCGTGTAGGGCGGCACCAGATTGGCGACGTTGCGCACCACGAACAATTCGCCCGGCCGCGCGTCGAAAATCACCTCCGGCGAGACCCGTGAGTCGCAGCAGCCGATTACCATGATCTCCGGCGACTGGCCGCTTTCCGCCAGCTGGCTATAGCGGGCTTGTTCCTCGACCAGCCGTCCGGAGAGGAAATGCCGATAGCCATCGACGAGACGCGGTGGGAAATTCATGGATGAGCGCGGATGCTGTGAGGGGCGGCATGCATGTCCAGCGGGATTACGGGATGCGGCATCCGAAATCAACGCCGGCGCGGTTCAGAAGCGTTCGCCGCGAATGACCTGGACGTCGGACACCGTGACAATGGCGATCTGCCGCGAAATCAGGGGATACACCGCGTCCAGCAAATTCGAGACGGCATCGGCATCGACGATGGCCACCACCACAACCATGCGTCCGGCATCCGTCGCAAGTCCTTCGCGGCTCCAGCTGCCGTGATGTCCGCGTCCGGCGAGGGCCGGCAGCACCGTATAGCCCGAGACGTTATTATCATCCATCAATGCAAGCAGCCGGCTCAAAAGCGGCGCTTCGACGACGATCTCGATCCGCTTCTTGGCGTGCATCTCCATCGCGTCCTCGCATGTCACGATCTGATCGCGCTTTGCGCGATCCAGACATAAATCGGAATACCCAGCATCAGATTGAACGGGAATGTGACGCCAAGCGACAGGGTGAGGTAGACCGAGGCATTGGCTTCCGGCAATGCCAGACGCATCGCGGCCGGCACGGCAATGTAGGAGGCCGATGCGGCCATCGTCATGAAGAGCGCGGCGCTGCCCGGCGACAGACCGATCAGCAGCGCCAGCGGCAACGTCAATGACGCGCTCACAAGCGGCATATAAAGCGCGAATGCGATCACCGGTGCGGTCAGATATCGCCGTCCCTCGCGCATGCCGCGCCCTGCGACCACGCCCATATCGAGCAGGAACAGGCAGAGGACGCCGAGAAACAGATCCCCGATAAAGGGCTTGATCATATCGAAGCCGCGCGCGCCGGTGATCCAGCCGATGATGAACGCGCCGACCAGCAGCACGATGGAGGAATTCGTGGCGACTTCCCGCAGCATCCGGCTCAGCGGTTCGTCTCTGCTGCCCGAGGAATAGCGACGCGCGATCAGGAGCGCGGTCACGATGGCCGGCGCTTCCATACCCGCCGCCACCGCCACCAGATAGCCGTCATATTGCAGGCCCATGGCTTGCATCGCCTGTGTGCCGGCGATGAAGGTGACAATAGAGATGGAGCCGTAATGCGCGGCGGTAGCGGCTGCATCGATGGCGGAGAGCGCGGTGGTCGCGCGCAGCAAGAGAAATGCCAGACCTGGAATGACCAGCGAGAGACCGATCCCGGCCAGAATCGTGGCGGCCATGCGTGCGTCAGCGCCCGAGGCCGCAACCTGCGCCCCGCCCTTGAAGCCGATGGCCATCATCAGGTAGAGCGCAAGGCCTTTGGCGATGGCTTCGGGAATGACGAGATCGGATTTTGCGAGCGCCGCAAGCAACCCCAACACGAAAAACAGAACCATCGGCGACAGAAGGTTCTGTCCGGCAAGACTGAAGACGTCGCTCACCGCGTTGTTCCGGATGACTGCATGGCGGAGAAGGTGCCGCTCCGGCCGATTATCATGTCCAGATCGCCATCTGCAACCCGAACGCATCGCGGGGCGGCGGATCGGGAAACGGTCGTGCTACTCCGGCATGGATACGCCGCGCGACGGCGGCGCAGGCCAGCGCATCGAGTAAATCGTCCGGTCCTGCACCGGGCGGCGGGACCGCATCGATCAGCGCGGCGGGAAGACCTGACTTGCGCAGCAATTCGCGGCGAAGTTCCAGTCCCGGCGGCCAGGGCTTGCCCTTGATCTTCTTTGGCTCGGTCAGCGGCCGCTTGTCGTTCAGCCGCCAGAAAGCCACCTCGGGATGCACCTCGAACACCCGCGCCGCCAGCACCGGATCGCCGCGCAGGGTCGTATCCACCTCGCGGATGCGCGGCGCGATCATGAAGAGTTGCTTTGAGATCTTGCGCGGCGGATCGGAGGTGGTGAGCGCGATGGCGCAGGCCTGCCGATAATCGGCGGCCTCCAGGGCGGCGCGCGACGGCACCGAGAATACCGACGACTGGCGGGCGCCGAGCAGCGGCCGGACCATGTTCTCGGCCGGACGGCCGCCCGGCCCGGTGCGCTCCGGCAAACCGATGGGCATGTCCACCGCGACCACAACCGGCTGTTCGCGCTCCATCGCCAGATCCGTAAAGCTCGGCATTACACGGATAACCC
>JAEVZN010000232.1 GCA_023392205.1 Pseudomonadota bacterium | reverse complement strand
CAAAGGCGGACGGTCGAGGACACATGGCGGCAGATCGGAACCCTCGTCACCACCATCCAGCCAGGCGAGTGCACAAATTACTTCGTCAATGCAGGATACGCTTCCGTCAAAACATGAACCGCTCTAGCTACCTCAACACCGGCCGCTGGGTGGTCACCGGCTTTGTCTCCGTGGTGTCGGCCTGCGCGAGATTGAGTGTCACCCAGGTATTCCATCCGTGCGGGCGGTCCCGCGCATCGAATTCATAATAGCCTTTGACGGCCAGAAGCCCCTGCACACCCGGTGCAGCCTGAAACAGATAACCGATCTGCGGCCCGATCCCGTAAACGCGCGACTTCACCTCGCCGAGGAACGGCGCCGAGCCAACATCCGGCTCCAGCTGGTTGTAAATGTAGCCAACCCCTCCGACGAAAAACTGCTTGTTCAGGAATTGGGCGGTGCCGAAATCGACATGAAAGTCGAGCTGACCCCGCCCTGATCTGCCGAGGGCGGCCTGGAAAAAAAGGCGACCAATATCAGCGCGCCACTGCAAAGCCCCGCCGGCATGCCTTCGCAGACCTCGTGTATCCGGTCATGCAAGCCCCGACTCATCTGTGATCCTCGCAAGGATCACGCCTTGCGCTGCCTCGGGCGATGTCTTTTTCGCAAACTTGCGATACGTCTTGTGTCCGACCGGGAGCGCGGCCGCGACCGGTATCGCTGCAGGATCGCCCATGTCCAAGATCGTCGACCGGACGCTCGACTTCATAGAATTGTTCGCCACCGAGCGCCGCCCCTTGTCGCTGTCCGACATCTCGCGCCTGCTGGGTATACCGGTTTCGAGCTGCCACGATGTCCTCAAGGCCCTGCAGGCGCGCGGCTATATCTACGAGATCGGGCCGCGCGCGGGCTTCTATCCGACCGTCAGGTTGCTCGAACTGGCGAAGACCATCGCGCATCACGACCCGCTTTTGCTGCGGGCCGAAGTGGCGTTGCGCGATCTGCGCGACACGATTGGCGAATCCGTTTCGCTCGCCAAGGCCGGCGACGAGACCGCGACCTATCTGCTGGTGCTGGAGCCGGATCATCCGCTGCGTTTTCTGGTCAAGGCTGGACACGCCGTGCGCAGCTTGCACGCGACCTCGGCCGGAAAGGCCTGGCTCGGCAGCCTGACGGCGGAGAAATTTGAAGCCTGGCTCAAGAGCGCCAGACTCGCACCGCTGACAGCACGGACGATCCGCACCAAAGCGGCGCTGCGCGCGGATATCGCGGCGTCGGCCAGGCGCGGATATTTTCTCAATCGCGAGGAAAGCGTCGCCGATGCCACCACGATGTCGGCGCTGTTTCGCTGGAACGGCGCGTCCTACATCGTCACGATTGCCGGGCCGACCACACGCATGGCTCCGAAACTCGACCGGGCGGTCAAGCTTTTGACTGCGGCCTGCGCGAAGCTCGGTGCACCGCCGGACAGCCGGACGCCAAGGACCGGCCGCATTTGACAGGCTGGAGGCGCGATCGTATTTTTACGACACAGCGACGATGTTTTCGTAATAGCGAAATTCATTGTCAGCGCAAAAAACCGCGGACAAGGCGTACAGGTGCACAATAAAAGGACGAACTCCGGCTCGGCGCAAACGGATGCCGCATCCGGACCGTTATCGGGCATCCGGGTGATCGATCTGACCACCGTGGTGATGGGCCCGTCCGCCACACAGATCCTCGGCGATCTCGGCGCGGACGTGATCAAGGTGGAATCCGCTGGTGGCGATTCCATGCGCTGGGTTGGCCCCAACCGCACCGGCGGGATGGGGCCGCTTTATCTGCAGGCCAACCGCAACAAGCGCAGCGTGGTCCTGGATCTGAAATCGGAACAGGACAGCGAGGCATTGCTGTCGCTTGTCTGCGACGCCGATGTCTTCGTGTCCAACATGCGGCCGCAGGCAATGGCGCGGCTTGGCCTCGGCTATGACGCGATCAAGGCAATCAACCCGCAAATCGTGTATGCGCTTGCCGTGGGATATGGCTCGGACGGTCCGAATGCCGGACAGGCGGTCTATGACGACCTCACGCAGGCCGCGTGCGGCATTGCCGGATTGTTCGGCACCATCGACGGCGCACCGCGCTATGCGCCTGTGAATGTCTGCGACCGCGTGGTCGGTCTTTATCTCACCATCGCCATCATCAGCGCACTGCATCATCGCGCCCGCACCGGCGAAGGGCAGGCGATCGAAGTGCCGATGCTGGAGACCATGTCGCAATTCGTCCTCGCCGATCACATGGGCGGTGGCGCCTTCGTGCCGCCACTCGGCGCGATGGGTTACAAGCGGCTTCTGTCACGGGTACGCGGCCCCTATCCGACACGCGACGGGCATCTTGCCCTCGTTGTCTATACGGACCGGCATTGGCGGGCATTTTCCGCGATGGTGGACGATCCCGATCTTCTGGACACCGATCCAAGATTCAGATCGCAGGAAACCCGGACCCAGTACGCGGAGGATATGGGGCATTACCTGAAAGAGAAGCTGCCGCAGAAGTCCACCGCGCAATGGATCGCAGCCCTGCGCGCCGCCGACATCCCCGCCTACCCGGTCAACGGGATCGCCGATCTGTTCGACGACCCGCATCTGAAGGCGGTGAACATGTTCGGCGAGATGCAGCACCCGACCGAAGGCACGCTCAAGGTCGCCCGCTTCCCGGTCAAGTTCTCAAGGACTCCGGCTTCGATCCGCCGCCTCGCCCCCAATCTCGGCGAACATACCGAGGAAGTCCTGGCCGGATGCAGGCGCAAGCCGCGCACAGGCACGCCGTCCGCCGCAGCCGAAGGATAATCGCCTGTGAAAACCTTCGACGCCCTGTGCAACACGCCCGAGCGGCGCGAGATTCGCGATGCGGTGCGCGCCATCTGCGATCGCTTCGATGACGATTACTGGTCGGAGAAGGATCGCACGCATACCTTCCCCGTCGAATTTGCCAAGGCCATGGCCGATGGCGGCTGGCTCGGTATTGCGATGCCGGAGGAATTCGGCGGCGCGGGCCTCGGTGTCACCGAAGCAGCGATCATGATGCAGGAGGTCGGCCATTCCGCCGGCGCTTTCGCGGCGTGCTCGACCATTCACATCAACATCTTCGGGCTGCATTCCATCGTCAAGCATGGCACCGACGCGCAGAAGAAAGCCTGGCTGCCTTCCATTATCGACGGGTCGTCACGCGCCTGCTTCGGCGTCACCGAACCGGATGCCGGCCTCGACACCTCGAAGATCAAGACCCGCGCCGTACGCAAGGGCGACCATTACGTCGTACACGGCCAGAAGATCTGGACCTCCACGGCGCAGCAAGCCGACAAGATCGTGCTGCTCACGCGCACCATTCCCATCGAGGAGTGCAGGAAGCCGACCGACGGTCTGACGCTGTTCTATACCGACATGGACCGCTCGAAGGTCGAGGTGCGCGAGATCCCGAAAATGGGTCGCCACGCGGTGAACTCGAACCAAACCTTTTATGATGGCCTTGAAGTGCCGGTGGAGCATCGCATTGGCGAGGACGGCAAGGGCTTCCGCTATATTCTCGACAGCCTCAATCCGGAACGCATCCTCAATGCAGCCGAGATTGTCGGCATGGGACGCCGTGCGCTGGAGAAAGCCGTCGCCTATGCAAACGAGCGCGTCGTGTTCGGCCGCCAGATCGGCAAGAACCAGTCGATCCAGCATCCGCTGGCCGAGAACTGGTCCGAACTCTACGCGGCCGAACTGATGACATTGCATGCGGCCGAACTCTACGATTCCGGCGAGTCCTGCGGCGCGCAAGCCAATGCCGCGAAATATCTCGCCGCAGATGCAGGCTTTCGCGCCGCCGACCGCGCCATACGTACGCATGGCGGCATGGGTTACGCCACCGAATATCAGGTCGAACGCTATTTCCGCGAAATGGTGGCGGTCCAGCTTGCGCCGGTGTCGCGCGAGATGATCCTGAACTTCATCGCCGAGCGCGAGCTTGGCCTGCCGAAATCCTATTGAGGCCGCTGTGACCGGCCGCATCGTCAATATCGGCGGCGCGTCGGGGGCCTGGGGCGACAGCCCGATGGCGATCCCGCAATTGCTGACCGCCGATGTCCATTACCTGATGATGGATTATCTCGCCGAAGTGACCATGTCGCTTCTGGCGCGCGCGCGCATGAAAGATCCGGACGCCGGATATCCGCCGGATTTCGTGGCTTATCTGAAGCGCTCCTTGCCCGAGATCGCCGCGCGCGGGATCAGGGTGGTCAGCAATGGTGGCGGCGTCAATCCGCGGGCCGCCGGGCGCGCACTGGAGCAGGCCTGCGCCGAGCTTGAACTCGATCTGCGCATCGCCGTGGTCGAGGGCGACGACGTGCTGCCGCACATCGATGACTTGCGGGCGAGCGTGCGCGAGGCCACGACCGGCGATCCATTGCCCGCGAAACTTCTCACCGCCAATGCCTATCTCGGCGCCTTGCCGATCAGGGCCGCGTTTGATGGCGGCGCGGATATCGTGGTGACCGGCCGCTGCGCGGACTCGGCGCTGGCGCTCGGCATCCTGATGCATGAATTCGGCTGGAAGGCCGACGATTATGACCGGCTCGCCGCCGGCAGCCTTGTCGGCCATATCCTCGAATGCGGACCGCAATCGACCGGCGGTGTCTTCACCGACTGGGAGCGCGTGCCGGGCTGGGAGAATATCGGCTATCCGATTGCCGCCTGCGCACAGGATGGCAGCTTCGTGCTGTCGAAGCCTGACAATACCGGCGGGCTGATCATGCCCGCGGTCGTGGCCGAGCAGGTGCTCTATGAGGTCGGCGATCCGGCCGCCTACATTCTGCCCGACGTGGTCGCCGATTTCACGCAGGTCCAGCTTAAGCAAGCGGGCGACAGTCGCGTCCGCGTCTCCGGTGCGCGCGGCTATCCGCCGACCGCGCAATACAAGGTGTCCGCCACCTGGCAGGACGGCTGGCGCGGCGTCGCCACAATATCCATCGTCGGCCCCGATGCCGTCCCGAAAGCGGAGAAAACCGCCACCGCCTTGCTGGCGCGCGCGCGCAGGCTGTTTCGCGCGCAGCAATTGCCGGATTTCACCGCGACCCATGTCGAGGTGCTCGGCTCCGAATCCGCTTACGGACCGAAGGCGTCTGCGCGCGCAACCCGCGAGGTGCTGCTGCGGCTCGTGGTCGATCATGTCGAGCGCGCAGCCATCGATATCTTCGCGCGCGAACTGGGCTCGGTGGGTCTTGGATTCGCGCAAGGCACGACGGGCATTTTCTCCGGCCGTCCGAAGCCCGTTCCTGTCGTGCGGCTTTTCACATTCTTCGTCGATAAGGCCGATCTTCCCGCGCCGACAATGCGGATCGGTGAGAATCCGCCCGTCACAGTCGATGTGCCGCGCGACGGCGGCTATGCGGCAATCCCCTCGACCATGGCGGACATGTCCGCCACCGATGGCGATCGCACCGTGGAGATAGAACTGCGCGCATTGGCGGTGGCGCGATCCGGCGACAAGGGCAATGCCTCGAACATCGCCATCATCGCCCGCGATCCCGATTATGTGCCGGTCCTGCGCCGCGAGGTGACGCCGGAGCGGATGGCCGCGCATTTCGAGGGGCTTGTGCATGGACCCGTGCGGCGCTTTGAGGTACCGGGACTGCATGCCTTCAACTTTCTGCTGGAGGATGCATTGGGCGGCGGCGGCATGGCCTCGCGCCGCATCGACCCGCAGGGCAAGGCGTTCGGACAGATGGCACTGGAAATGAAGATCGGGATCTCGCGCGCGCTTGCCGACCGGCTCACGGCAGCCGGGCAATAACCATGCGGATCTGTATCTACGGCGCCGGCGCCACCGGCGGACATTTTGCCGTCAAGCTGTCGCGTGCGGGCCATGATGTTTCGGTGATCGCGCGCGGACCGCATCTCGACGCGATCCGCAGAAGCGGATTGCATCTGCGGGTGCGCGACGAATTGCTGTCGGCGAATGTCGCAGCCTCCGACAATCCGGGCGCGTTCGGACCGCAGGATGTCGTGATCGTCGCCACCAAGGCGACCGGCCTTGCACCCATCGCGGCGGGACTGGCGCCGCTGACGGGACCGCAGACGCTTGTGGTGTTTCCGCAGAATGGCATGACCTGGTGGTATCCGCTCGGATTGGCAGACTCGCGGCCAAAGCCGCCGTCGCTGCCGGTCTTCGATCTGGCCGGACCCTTTCTGTCGGTGCTGCGGCCCGAGCAGATCGCGGGCGGAATCATCTATTCCGCCAACGAACTCGAAGCGCCGGGCATCGTGCGCACCAATTCCCCCGATCACAACCGGCTGGAAATCGGACCGGTCGACGGAGGCGCGACGCCCGCGATTGATGCCATGCGTAAGGC